>JAHIVS010000003.1 GCA_018816605.1 Pseudomonadota bacterium | reverse complement strand
TCAATATGGATATCGCTGGCTCCCTGGTCGATGGCATTTCCGATGATGGTTTCCACAATACCAATGGCGGTGTTTTCATCGACCACGGATTTGGGCCGGATACTGCCGGAACCCAGTTTTTCCAGTTTTTTTTCAATCATGTTGGGAGCGGCAATGGCCATGACAAAATTTTTGCCAAATAGTTTTCTGGCGCCCTGGATATCGTTTTTACTGAAAGGGTCTGCAAAGGCAACCAGGATTTTTCCCTTGACCTTTTTTACGGGCAAAAAATTATTGGCCATACACCATTTGATGGGAATGTCTTCAATGACAGCGTTGTCCACATCCTCAATGGCAAGGTCAATAAACGGAAATCCAAGCTGAACGGAAAGGGCGTCAATGAAGGCGTTTTCATTCATGAATTGGTTTTCGACGATTATCTGTCCAATTCGTTTGTCTTTCTGGGTTTTCTGGATATTGAGTGCGGCATTGAGTTTTTCCCGGTTCAGATATCCCAATTCAACCAGAAGATCCCCAATGCGAATGGAAAGATGGTTGGCCCGCAGGACTTTCTTGATCTGGTTTTCATTGATATATTTCAGATCTTTCAGGGTGTCGATCAGGGTTTTATCCGGGGCAAGCTTGGACTTTACCCGCATGGCATAAAGGGCCTTCTCCTTTGTCAGCAGGCCTTCCTTGAGTAGAAGAGAGACAATTTCACCCGGTTTGTTCTGTTGTATTTCCATGATTCCCAAGTCAGGATATCCTTTTTGCTGATGCCTTGTCTGTTCCGGTATTGTTTGCTTAAAGGGTTGCAACCCGCACAATTTATCAAGAGTGCAGGGACAAAGTCAACCGAAGAATCTTTTGGTGGTTGCGGGCGGGAAGGTTATTCCAGGGAGAGGTCCAGCTTTTGAGATTCATGGGCAACAATTTCCGCAAGATCCTTGTGCGGGACATTTTTTTTCATGCCCGGGCATGAATTGGCCATTGCATTCCAGTTTTCAGGGTTTTTAATGATGGTTTTAAGATAAGGCCATGCCCGGCACATATACGGCTTGACCGGGTGGATGGT
The DNA here is from genome assembly GCA_018816605.1 of Pseudomonadota bacterium. Next base: position 32,169 of record JAHIVS010000003.1, on the reverse strand, counting down.
GCATTGCTTTTCCTTATGAAAAAAAATGCAGGAACCAGTGGCGCCCAGTGTCAATACGGGCCTTGATCCTGAATAATCGCAATAATCGGCAACAAATGTTTTGGGGTCGGCCTTTATAAAAGAGCAGATCCTGCCGATATCCTGATCTGTTACAAAGGTGCCCCCGAATCCCTTGCAGCAGTCTCCGCAGAGCTGACATTCAAATATGTCCCGGGCCGGGGTGTCTTTAGAATCCATATCGTTTTTCCATTGCTTTTTGCATTGTCAGGGGGTCTACATATTGCAAATCCCCCCCCATGGGAATTCCGGATGCAATCCGTGTGAGGGTGATTCCCTTTGATTTTAGGCGATCCTGGATGTAGGCAGCCGTAGATTCTCCCTCTACATTGGTTTTTGTGGCAAGAATGATTTCTGTTACCTTTTTGGGATCCGCCCGATTGAACAATTCTGCCAACCGGATGTCCTTGGGGCCAATACCGTCAATGGGAGATAAGGCACCGCCTAAAATGTGATAAAGACCTGAAAATGCGTTGGATTTTTCAACGGCCGCCATGTCAGTGGGATTCTCAACCACACAGATCACTGAAGAATCCCGCAACGGATCAATGCATATCCGGCAAAGGGAGTTGTCACTTAAGGCAAAACAGGAAGAACAGAGCCGGACACTGGCTTTGAGTTCAATAATATCCCCTGCCAGGGCTGCAGCCTCATGGTCCGGAGCATACAGGATGTGAAGGGCCAGCCTTTCGGCTGTCTTTTTTCCGATACCCGGAAGGGTGGACAGGGAATTGATAAGCTTTAAAATGGCTTCGGGATAATGTGTCACAGATGCCTACAGGCCGGGAATATTGAGTCCGCCGGTGAGCTTGCCCATTTCAGCGGAAACCATCTCCTGGGATTTTTTTAAGGCATCATTGACAGCGGCCATGACAAGGTCTTGGAGCATTTCAATATCTTCCGGATCCACCACTTCTTTTTCAAGGACAATGGATTCTATCCGCTGGCCGCCATTGGCAATTACCTTTACCATGCCTCCTCCGGAAGCGGCTTCCACCGTCTTTTTTGCAAGTTCTTCCTGGGTTTTCAGCATTTTTTTCTGAAGCTTCTGGGCCTGTTTCATCATTGTGTTCATATTGTTCATAATTTTTACAACTCCTGTGTGAATACCTTTTTTTTAATTGATAATTTCACCGTCAAAGATGCGCTGGGCATCGAGAACAAACGGATGATTGTGGGCTAGGGCCGATAACTTGGCCTTTTCCTTATCCGGAAGACCGGGAGGGTCTGTCTTGGATAGAATGGTGATTTCAAGGGGTTTGCCTAGAAAATTTTTACAAAGGGTGATCAGTTCTTCTTTTTTTATTTTGAGCCGGGACTTGTCAAAGGCTGTGCAGTTGGATAGGCACACCTGGATGGTATCGTTTCCTGACGTGTCCACCTGACCCCTTGAGAGCAGGGCAAATATAAACGGCAGTTTTTTTTCGATCTCACCCAAAAAATCGGTCCAGGTTTTCGGGGCCGATGCCATCGGGGCAGAAAAAGACTGGGTGTCATCTGTCTTCAAGCAAGCGGTGTCCAAGGATTTACTTGATTCCGCGGAAACAACGGGAGAACCGGTTTCTGTGGGTATGTCCACTAGTGACGCTTTTGCCGGTGTGATGCATTCCTCGGGCTTGCCATGTGCAGAATCTGCTGGTCCGGTTAGTTTTGAATTAATTTGTCTGGCCAGAAGATCCAGTTTGTCAATGATCTGGTCCAGTTCTGCGCCGGGGCTGATCTGGATCATTTTAAGCAGAACCATTTCCACGGCGGTTTTGGTGTGGGAAGAAAATTTGACCAAAGATTCTTCATTTAACAGCAATTGCAGCAGGATCCCCAGATAGGTGGGGGACAGGCCATGGACGGCCTGGGCGAGCTTTGCTTTTTCAACCTCGGAAAGATTGATAGCCGTATGCTGCGGGCCACAGAGTTTGATGACGCTTAAATTCCTGAAATGAAGAATAAGATCCGAGAAAAATTTTTTCAAATCAAGGCCGGAATCATCCACAATTTCAACCATCCGGATCAGTTGTGCCCCGTCTTTTTGAAATACGGCCGTTGCAATGTCGTACATGAGGGTTCGGTCCATCACCCCCAGATTTTCTATCACTTTGTCATGATCAACCTGTTTGTCCGGGCTGGCAGACAATATTCTGTCAAGAAGGCTTAAGGCATCCCTGATTGAGCCGTCCGCTTCAAGGGAAATCAGGTCCAGGCTCTCCCTTGAGAGTGTAAACTCCTCCTGGGTGCAGAGCCAGTTTAAATGATCTGAAATTTGTTCAAGGGGAATTCTGCCCAGGTCGTGACGCTGGCATCGGGAAAGAATGGTGCCCGGTATTTTATGCACTTCCGTGGTGGCAAAGATGAACATTACATGTTCGGGGGGCTCTTCTAGGGTTTTTAACAACGCATTAAAGGCAGCCGTGGACAGCATATGGACTTCGTCAATAATATATATTTTGTAGGCAGCCGTTGCCGGCATATAGGTGACATTTTCCCGAAGGTCCCGTATCTGATCAACACTGTTATTGGATGCACCGTCAATTTCAAAGACATCCGAACAATGACCCTCAATGATATCCTTGCAGGTGTTACACAGGTTGCAGGGGGTCGGGGTGGGGCCTGTTTTACAATTCATGGCCTTGGCCAGGATTCTGGCAATGGTTGTTTTCCCTGTGCCCCTGGGGCCGGTAAATAAAATGGCGTGGGCAACACGGTCTGCGAGGATTGCATTTTTGAGGGTGAAGGTTACATGGGGTTGACCAACAACTTCTTCAAATGTCTGGGGCCGGTATTTTAATGCTAGCACTTGGTATGACATGGATGTCCGCTAATTGCTGTGTGGCGGAGAAGGGGGGATTCGAACCCCCGGTACCCGTTAAGATACACACGCTTTCCAGGCGTGCACCTTCAGCCGCTCGGTCACCTCTCCGCAGTCAATTAATTCAAGGCAAAATAGACCCTTTTTCTCTTCATGTCAAGGTTTAAACATGGCGGCATATTCATTTGTCGGATTATTCTCATTATCATATACAACCAGGGGAGGCCTAATGACGCAGGGTCCATGGCCCTGTTTAAGACCCGAGACAATTACCAGCTCGGCATTGTTCTTTTGTCTTGTGTGAATGAACCGCAGCCAGTTCAATTGAAAATCAAGGGGCTGCATGGCCAGAAAAATATCGGTTAACCGTTCTGCTGGGAAGATAAAAAGAATCTGCCCGCCGGGTTTCAGAAGCCTGTGGGCACTTGAAAAAAAATCAGCAAGCTCCAGTTCCAGTTCGTGTCTGGCAATTGCTTTCTGGAGATTCGGGTTTAGCCGTCCTGCGTTTTTTTTTATATAGGGCGGATTGGAAATGACAATATCGGCAGGCCCCAGGGTATCAAAAGCCGTGGTGATGCGGATATCCTTATTCAAAATTCGGATGCGACCGGACAAATGGTTTTCATCTGTGTTTTGCATTGCAAACCCGGCCAGCTGGGGCTGGATTTCGATACCTATAATTTGAACATCCGCGAACCTTGACCCCAGAATCAGGGGCATAATACCGCTTCCGCATCCAATATCAATAATTTTGCATCCCGCAAAAGGCGTCACATGGGCTGCAAGGACAACAGGGTCCATGGAATAGCGATATCCTGTTTCCGGCTGATGGGTTATGATTTTTTTCAAAAAAAGTGTCAACTGTGGATTTTACCAATTTTAAACCGGATCTGTTTGACCAGATCTTTGTCCATTTGTTTGTTCAGGGTTGCAATCATTTCCCGTTCAAGAAATTTAAGCTGGTGAATCCAGGTGGAACTTGAGACATTCACTGTGAGAATCCCGTCTTTAAAGGCGTTTGGTTTTGCATTCATGGCAATGGGTTTGCCGACGGCATTGTCCCAGATTTCCCAGATCTGGGTCATCTCCATGTCCTTGGCAGGCCTGTATCTGCCAAGGGCGGATTTCAAGATGTCACTGATATGAATCAGGTTGCTGTTGTTGTCTTTTTTGTCCAAAATAATTCTGCCCGATACCGTGATTTTTATGTGATCATGTTCTCATATACCATAACCGGCCTTGGGAATATACCATAATTATGATTAAAATTACCGTCCTTCGAAAAGATGCCGCCGTTGCAATGGTCAAATAAATATTGCCTTTTGGGGTTGATAATTATAAATATGGTCATATTTTGCCTTCAAAATAGATCGATTAACTGGGAAAATTTTGAGAAATAACATCAACAATCATTTACACAGGATTTATTTATGAATTGGGATTGGGAAAAACTAAGGGATAACCAGCAAAAATACGAGAAAAAACAGAGCGGTGGCGGTCCGGGAATGCCCAGACCACCTCAGTTGGATGAGCTTATAGACAGATTTAAAGGGTTTCGATCCTCTGGTGTTTTTCTGGTGGGTATTCTTCTGCTGGCTCTTTATTTCGGGTCTTCTGTTGTTTTTACGGTGGACCGCAATGAAGTGGGTGTGATCCAGCGCTTTGGTAAGTATAATCGCCTCGCCCAGCCCGGGTTGAATTTTAAATTGCCATCCGGCATAGAACGCGTAACCAAGGTGAATGTTAAAACGCCTGAAACAGAAGAGTTCGGGTTTGATACAGACAACAGCAGCAATAAATACAGAACATCTGAAGACACCAGTAGACAGGAATCTTCCCTGATGCTGACAGGAGATTTAAATGTGGCGGTGATCCCCTGGATTGTCCAGTACAGACGGTCCGATCCCCGGGCCTTTCTGTTTAATGTTAAGAATGTTAAATCCTTAATCCGCAACATGTCGGAAGCCACCATGAGAACCATAGTCGGGGACAGGAGCATCAACGAGGTAATCTCCAGTCGTGAGGAAATTGCACTGGCAGCCAAGGAAATGCTCCAAAAAGAAATGGACAACTCCGAAGCGGGTATCACCATTGTCAACATCGAATTGAAAAAGACAAATGTTCCGGAACCGGTTCAGGCTTCCTTTAATGAAGTAAACCAGGCGATCCAGGAAAAAGAGCAGACCATATACAAGGCCAGAGAGGAATACAACAAGGCGATTCCCCTTGCAAGGGGGGAGGCAAAGCGCCTGATCCTGGATGCAGAAGGGTATGCCATTGACCGCGTCAATCGTGCCCAGGGCGATGCAACCATGTTTAAAGCCGTGTATGAAGCCTATGCCCAGGCAAAGGATGTGACCAAGAAGCGGATGTATCTTGAGGCCATGCTGGAGGTCATTCCAAATGTGGGTCCCAAATATATCATTGATTCCGATCAAAAAAATCTATTGCCGTTTTTAAATATGGGGGGCAATGGATCGCCGCTGATTTCTTCGGATAAATTACTTCAAAAAGGTGAATAAAAAATATGAATAGTAACACTATAAAAGTATCAATTTTAATGGTTGTTGCCGCTGTGCTGGTGCTGGTTTTTAGTGCCGCCTATATAGTGGATGAGACCGAACAGGTGGTGATTACCCAGTTCGGACGAATCGTGGGGGCGCCTGTCAAAGAGCCTGGGCTGAAGTTTAAGATGCCCTTTATTCAAACGGCCAATTTTTTCCCCAAGAATCTGTTGGAATGGGACAGTGATCCCGGCCAGGTACCCACAAAGGATAAAACCTATATATGGGTGGATACCTTTGCCCGCTGGAAGATTTCGGATCCTGTTCTCTACTTTCAGTCGGTAAAGGATGAATTCTCTGCTTTAAAGCGTCTGGACGATATCATTGATCCTGCCATGCGCAATTTGGTCACTTCATATCCTCTTGTGGAAACGGTTCGGAATACGGACCGGCCCATGGACACCTTTGATGTGGCAGATGATGATGAAAACAAAAACAGAAAAGTCCGGTACCAGGTTGACCTCGGGCGAGATGAAATCACCCGTCTGATTGTGGCCCAGTCCCGCAAGAAGCTTGAAGAGTTTGGTATTGAGTTGGTGGATATGAAAATCAAACGGCTCAATTATATCGACAGCGTAAGGAGATCTGTTTACGACCGGATGATTGCGGAAAGAAATCAGATTGCTGAAAAGTTTCGTGCAGAAGGAAAGGGAGAGGCCAGCAACATAATGGGTGGAAAGGAAAAAGAACTCCAGAAAATAAAATCAGAGGCATATCGCGTTGCCCAGGAAACAAAGGGTAAGGCAGATGCCAAAGCCACCCGTATCTATGCAGACGCCTATGGTGTGGATCCGGAATTCTATGCATTTCAGAAGACAATGGAAGTATATAAGAAGAGTCTATCTTCGGACAGTTCTCTGATTCTTTCAACGGATTCTGATTTGATGAAGTATATGAAAGGGGCTGGTAAATAAGCCAAGGATATCAATTTCGCCAGCGGCAAAAATCTTAAATGGGTTTGAGTATTGAGTTGGCAGCTTGCAACTCAATACTCCTCCCAATATTGTTGTACTTGGTCGAACGGCTATTTTTTCTTTCTCTGGTGTCTGGTTTTAGCAAGGAGTTTTCTGTGTTTATGCTTGCGCATTTTTTTCCTTCTCTTTTTAATAACACTACCCAAAAAAATCACCTCCTTTAAGATTATTTTATATATTGTTCATATTAGCTAAATAGTTACTATAGCATAGCATCTCCGGAAATGTCCATTTTTTTATTTGAGAGGCAGGCCGACCTTAATGCAGGAATGTAGATATTTCAATAAAAAAGCCCTGGAAAGAGTGGATAAATCCGTTCTCATGGCAGAGGAACTGGTGAATAATTTTTTTAAGCTCTCTTCCGGACAATGGCTGAAAAACAGATATGATATTAAAACGGCCAAGGACTTATCCCCCCATGAGCGGATCTGTGGTCCCGTTGCCCAGGTTGTGAAGTATGAAGGCCGGAAAAAAGAGATCCCCCTGGTATCCTCGTCTTTTAGTCTGTATACCATCTGTCTTCAGGATGGGGCAATCCTTTCCTTGCTGGAAAAGGATGAGGCCCTGTTGTTGGACCCACTGCTTTTATATGTTCTCACCCATGAATTGGTGCATGTGGTTCGGTTTTTAAGATTTGAGCACCGGTATGAAAATGCGGGGGAAGCAGATCTTACCCTGGCAGAAGAAAGAAGGGTCCATGGGTTGACCCATTCGATTTTACACCGAGTGTCCCTTCCCGGGCTTGACCGGGTGTTTGATTTTTATGGGGAATGGCGTGAAGGTCCGGGGGAGAAAAAAACCAGGTAAAAATATTGGATGATCCTTCTTGACAAGGAGGAAAGACGAATTATTTTATCTTTGATTTTTCAAGCGGCAACTTAAGAAAGATGGAGAAGTAAAAAAAATGCCAGTTTATGAGTACCAATGTACCGCCTGCGGGCAAGTCGAGGAAGCATTACAGAAAATTTCCGAACCCCCCCTTGAGAGTTGTTCTCAGTGCAAGGGTCAGTTAACAAAACTTATTTCCCACAGTTCCTTTCATCTAAAAGGATCCGGGTGGTATGTCACTGACTACGGCGGGGCAAAAACCGGGGCCGGGACTGTGGAAAAATCAACAAGCAAGCCAATCGAGTCAACAAAGCCAACTTCTGAAAAATCAGGCGATTCCGCTAAATAAGAAGTTGGTATTTAACCACTAAAATTTTGATAGAGCAAACAATACGTAACCTAAGGAGAAATGTATCATGAGTTTAAGACCATTAAGTGACAGAATTCTGGTTGAACGCGTTGCCGAGGATGAAAAAACCAAAGGCGGCATCATTATCCCTGACACAGCCAAGGAAAAACCGGCCGAAGGTAAAATTGTCGCAACCGGAAAAGGACGTATGGGAGAAGACGGAAAGCTTCTGCCAATGGACGTAAAAGTTGGGGATCGTGTTCTTTTCAGCAAATATGGCGGAACGGATGTTAAAATTGATGGTGGTGATTACGTGATCATGCGCCAGGATGATGTTCTGGGCGTTGTCGAATAATTGGATCAGTCGAATAACTTAATAAGTTGAACTTTTTAAAGAATATAGATGGAGAATACAAAAAATGGCCAAAGAGATTAAATACGATGCCAAGGCCCGTGAAGCAATGCTTCGGGGTGTTAAGGCGCTTGCAGATGCAGTGGTTGTTACACTTGGACCCAAAGGTAGAAATGTTGTTATCGAAAAATCCTGGGGCTCTCCCCTTGTGACAAAAGATGGTGTAACGGTTGCCAAAGAGATTGATCTTGAAGATAAATTTGAGAACATGGGTGCCCAGATGGTAAAAGAAGTCTCTTCAAAGACTTCTGATATGGCGGGTGACGGCACCACCACCGCAACTGTTCTTGCCAGGGCAATCTACGAAGAAGGCCAGAAACTGGTTGTTGCCGGTAACAACCCCATGGGGATTAAAAGGGGTATAGACAAAGCGGTTGCAAAAATTGTTGAGCAGCTTGAAGCAATGGCCAAACCCACCAAAAATCAGAATGAGATTGCCCAGGTGGGTACGATTTCAGCCAATAATGACGAGACCATTGGCAACATTATTGCCGAAGCCATGGACAAGGTTGGTAAAGAGGGTGTTATCACCGTTGAAGAAGCCAAATCCATGGACACCACCCTGGAAGTGGTTGAAGGTATGCAGTTTGACCGGGGATATTTGTCTCCCTACTTTGCAACCAATACGGAAAAAATGGTGGCGGCCCTTGACAACCCCTTTGTTTTGATTTGCGATAAAAAAATATCTTCCATGAAAGACCTGCTTCCGGTTCTGGAAGAGGTTGCCAAAAGCGGGAAACCCCTGGTGATCATTGCAGAAGATGTGGAAGGCGAAGCCCTTGCAACCCTGGTTGTCAATAAGCTTCGCGGGACATTGAATGTGGCGGCTGTCAAAGCCCCGGGCTTTGGCGACAGAAGAAAAGCCATGCTGGAAGATATTGCCATCCTGACCGGTGGCCAGGTGGTTTCCGAAGATGTCGGCATCAAGCTTGAAAACGTAACACTCCAGGATCTTGGCCAGGCCAAATCCATTACCATTGACAAGGACAATACCACCATTGTTGATGGTGCCGGTTCCAGGGAAGCCCTTGAAGGTCGGGTTAAAATGATCCGCGCCCAGAGTGAGGAGACAACTTCTGATTACGACAAGGAAAAACTTCAGGAGCGCCTTGCCAAACTTGTGGGTGGTGTGGCTGTTATTAATGTCGGCGCTGCCACTGAAACCGAAATGAAAGAAAAGAAAGCCAGGGTTGAGGATGCATTGAATGCAACCCGCGCAGCCGTTGAAGAGGGAATCGTTCCCGGCGGTGGTGTGGCATTGGTAAGGTGCATTGCCGGCCTTGGTGAACTCAAGCTGGTGGGTGAGGAATTGCTTGGTGTCCAGGTGGTTGCAAGGGCCATTGAAGAGCCCCTGCGCAAAATTGCCGACAATGCCGGTGTTGAAGGCGCTGTCGTTATCAACAAGGTTATGGAAGGCAAAGGCGCCTTTGGTTACAATGCCCGGACAAACGTTTATGAAGATCTCATTGAAGCCGGTGTTATGGATCCCAAAAAAGTGGTTCGCTTTGCACTTCAGAATGCTGCAAGTGTTGCGTCCATCATGCTGACCACAGAAGCCATGATTGCAGACAAGCCTGAAAAGGATGCCGGCGGTGGAATGCCTGGTGGAATGCCCGGCGGCGGAATGGGCGGAATGGGCGGAATGGGCGGAATGATGTAAGGTAAAATTTTTACCTTTCCCATATAATATAGCCAAGTAAAAAAAAAGTCCCTTTACCCGTTTGTAGAGGGACTTTTTTTGTGTTATTTGTGTTGACGGAAATACACAGTTCATATACATAGCTTTATCTAAAATTTTTTGGTATATTGCCCCGTGGCAAGAATAAATTTTTAAGAGAGGACGTATGACTTCGGAATCTATTGGGTTGCTTTACATGCTGAACGATGCGGGGCCGGTGGTTAAATTTGTCCTGCTCGTATTGTTGTTTTTTTCCATTATATCCTGGGCCATTATGTATATAAAATTCAGGTATATCCGGCAATCATACAAAGAGTCAGCTGATTTTACAGAAGTCTTCTGGCAGTGCCGGACCCTGGCCGATGCGTTTACCAAAGCCAAGGCCTTGCGGTCAAGTCCAATGGCCAGGATTTTTATCACGGCTTATATGGAAGTGTCCAGGTCTGACAAAAAGGACGGAAAAAGTACCCTGAGGGCCGAGACATCCTATCTCCAGGCAATGGGCAGTGTGAAACGAACCCTGAGGCGCTCCATTAATGTGGAGGTCAGACGTTTGTCCCAGCTGGTTCCCTTTCTGGCAACGGCCGGCAACACTGCGCCTTTTATCGGGCTTTTTGGTACGGTATGGGGGATAATGAATACGTTCCATGGGATCGGGATAAGCGGATCTGCAAGTCTTGCCGTAGTTGCCCCCGGAATTTCGGAGGCATTGGTTGCAACGGCTGCCGGCCTTGCCGTTGCTATTCCTTCGGTCATTGCCTATAATTATTTCACAGACCGGATCCGGGTGCTGGACTCAGAACTTCAAAGCTTTTCTTCTGACCTTTTAAATATTATTGAAAAAGATATTCAAAAACAGATGGAGGCATAATGCAACTGGGATCCGGCAATGATCATTTAATGTCTGAAATTAACGTGACACCCTTTGTCGATGTCATGCTGGTGCTTCTGATAATTTTTATGGTGACCACTCCCATGATGGTTCAGGGAGTGGATGTGAACCTTCCCACTGCAACCTCCAACGCCCTGCCGACCGACCAAGAACATTTGATCATATCCATTGACAACGATTTAAAGGTGTATATTAATGACCTGGAAGTCAGTGTGGAATTTTTGACCCAAAAATTGGATGCGATCCTGGAAAACATTGATAGCAAAAGTGTCTATCTCAAGGCAGATAAAAGTGTGCCCTACGGGGTGGTCGTGAATGTGATTTCAAAAATTAAAAAAGCGGGTATTGAGAGTCTCGGGATGATTACGCTTCCCGAAGATGCAGAGGCCTCTTGAGCTGTTGGAATGGTGAATCAATCCCCTTTAAAAACTGAAAAAAATCCATACGCGGCCGGTATGGATCAGACCACAAAAAATTTTATTACGGTCTGTTGCCTTTCTTTTTTTGTGCATGGTCTTTTATTTGTCGGTATTTTTTTATTGCACGGCGTTAATTTTTCCAAGCCCTTGCCCAGGGTGGTTCAGGTAGATCTGGTCTCGTTTGTTCCGGGTCCTGCCGGGGGGCAGGGAGAAAAAAAACCCAAGGATTCCTCCCCTGAACCCAAGGAGGAAGCGCCGATGCCGGCTGCTGAAGTTGTGGTGGAATCAGAACCTGCCAAGCCGCCTGCTGACCCTGTTCCAAAAGAGATTGCCGAGCCGGTAAAACCAACGCCTGAACCTGTTGCCGAACTTAAGCCAGATATCAGTTTAAAAACAAAACCGAAAAACCTGAAAGAGATGGTGGCTGAACAGGAGAAAAAAGAAAAGGAAATCGTTCCCGAAAAACCGGCTCCGAAACCAAAGCCCAAGGAAGATCCGGAAGAAGCGCTAAAAAAAGCCCGGGAAAAAAAGGCCAAAGAGGTCGAAACCCAGAACCAAAAACAGATCGCAGATGCATTGGCCAGGATGCAGGCATCCATAAAGGCAAGGGGGAGTCAGCGTTCCGATAAGATTGATACCAATCAGGGGCAGACCGCAGGACCGGGAGGAACAGGAGCGGGTACGGGAATGGGTAGGCAGGGATATGAACCCATTGATGTATATAAAATGCTTTTACAGTCAGCCATTGAACAAAATTGGGTGTTCAATGACATGCTGGCCAGGATAGATCAGGGGCTTGAAGTCAGGGTCATGATCAAGATTTTAAAAAATGGTGAAATCCGGGATATTGACTATGAAACACGATCGGGCAATCATTATTTGGATGAATCAGCCAAAAAGGCGATCAACCGGGCAAATCCATTGCCGGAGTTGCCCAAGGGAATGAATTCCTATGAAGTGGTAGTGATTTTTACACCAAGGGGGTTAAAATAAAATGAAGCAGGTAAGAAATTATATAAAGTTGAAAATACAACATGGAGGACATGGTAGAGATTCCCAGTTTTTGTGGCGTGTCTTGCCTGTTTGTCTGGCAGGGATCTGCTTTTTTTTATCTGTGGTCCAGGCACAGGCCAAGAGCTATGACTATATTAATGTCAGCAATCCGCTTTTAAACAAGATTCCTGTTGCCGTGACGGAATTCAAGGCCTTTAGCGGCCACGATGCAGAGATCAATGGCGGTAAAACAGCCCAGCAGGTTCTTCAATCGGCCCTTGATTTTACCGGGTATCTTAAGGTGTTGAATCCCGACGCATTCCTGTCCAATCCGGCCAAAACCGGTATTCAACTGGGACAGATCAATTTTAAGGACTGGACTGGAATCGGTGCGGATCTTTTGGTTACCGGCGGGATAGAAGAACAAAATGGCCAGGTAACCTTAAAGCTTAGATTGTTTGATACCCTGAATTCAAAGCTTTTGGTGGGCAAAATCTATACAGGTTCAAGTTCACAGATCCGGCGGATGATCCACATGTTTTGCAGCGAGATCTCCTATGTCCTCACCGGCAAATGGGGGGTCTTTAACAGCAAGATTTCCTTTGTTTCAACGGTCCAGGGAAAGAAAGAAATTTTTGTCTGTGAATTTGACGGCCACGACCCCAAACAGATAACCCACCATAAAAGTATTTCCCTCTCACCTGCCTGGTCTTCTGACGGGCAATGGCTTGCCTACACATCCTATGCCAAGGGCAAACCGGATATTTATATTAAGAATTTAAACGCAAACCGGGGTGCCATTGTCAATCAGAAAGGATCCAATATGTCTCCGGACTGGATGCCCGGACAATTAAGCCTTGCCGCTGCCTTAAGTTTTTCAGGAAATTCAGAAATATATTTGTTGACCCAAAAAGGGGAAATTACTAAAAGAATAACCAACAACTCAGGCGTAAATGTTTCACCAAGATTTTCGCCGGATGGGAAAAAGATTGCGTTTACCTCCAATAGAGGAGGCACGCCCCAGATATATGTGAAGAGTTTGGATTATGACGATGCTAGACGGGTTACATTTGAGGGGAAATATAACACCTCTCCTGCATGGTCACCTGACGGAAAAAAAATTGCATATGTGGGTATTGAAAAAAATAAAATTGATATATATGTTATTGACTTAGCTTCGGGTCCGGGGACGCCCGTTCAGCTAACAATGAATCAGTATGATAATGAGGACCCTTCCTGGTCTCCGGATGGTAGTTTGATTGTGTTCACGTCCAACCGGGAAGGCGGAGTATCGAGATTGTTTGTGATGACAGCAGCAGGTTTGGACCAAAGGCGTCTTTTAACCCTTGGGGGAAAACAAAGCCAGCCCAATTGGTCCAAATCGATTGGTTCTGACAATTAACGAAGTGAATGTAATTAACAAAAGGAGGCGTGATGAACAAAAAAGTGTGGACAAACCTTATGGTGGCAATGCTTGTGTTGGGTCTTTTTATGACTGTTTCTTGTGCAAAAAAAACAGTTGTGTCTGATGGAACTGCCATAGAGGACCAGGCACGGTTAGATGCAGAAGCCGCTGCTGAGCGGGAAAGAATTAAGGCTCAGGAGCTTGAGGAGCAGATGGCCAGGGAAAAAGCATTGGCTGAAGCAAAAATTGCGGCTGCCAGAGCCCAGTTTGAGAACCAGAATATCCATTTTGATTTTGACAGCGCAGAACTGAGCCCCATGGCCAAAACCCTGCTCAAAGAAAAAGCAGATTGGCTCAATGCAAATCCCGGTGTCTCTGTTGTGGTTGAAGGTCATTGTGATGACAGGGGAACAACCGAATACAATATTGCCCTGGGTGAGAAACGTGCCCTTGCCGCAAAGAATTATCTTGTGGACCTGGGAATATCGGAATCCCGTTTGAGCACCGTTAGCTTTGGAGAAGAAAGACCGCTTGATTCGGCAAGTACTGAAGAAGCATACAGCAAAAACAGACGGGCACAGTTTGTTTTATAACCATCCATAGATTAAAAGATGGCCTTGTCCGGGCCGGTCGGTACCCTGGGTAGCGGTGTGCCCGGACATTAAATTTTGCAATGCGTTTTGGAGTTTGGTGATGAAAAGATTTCTTTTTTTTGTTTGTATGGGAGGGGTGTTTCTCGTTTCCGGGTGTGTGAGTCCGGATCAGTATAAATTGTTGGAAAACAGAATAGCCGCCATTGAGAAAGAATCCCAGCAGGAAATATCCACCCAGACTTCACAGATTCAGGAATCCTCCCAGGGAGAATCGGACAATACTGCCACGATCAGCAGAGAAGAGTATGCTGAGCTAAAATATGCCATTCAGCAGATGAAGACACAATTCAATCAGACCGAAGGGAAGATTGAAGAGATAAATCATAATTTTGGTAGCAACAGCAAGGCGCGCCAGGAAGAGCTGGAAAAAAAACTGGATCGGCTGGACAATGCAATCTCCAGAAATTATGAAAAGATATTAAAATTAGAAAAATATATGGGGTTTGAACCCACCAACGCAGCTAAACCGGCCGGTGAAGCCGGTCTTCCCCCCGTGGCCAAGCCTGAAGTGAACGCTGAGGAGGAATCCTATGCCCTTGCAAAGAAAGCTTTTGATGAAGGGGATAAGGAAACTGCACGGATTCAGTTTGAAAATTTTATCAATAAATATCCAGGTTCGAAAAATGCGGACAATGCCAGGTTTTGGATTGCCGACAGCTACTATGCCGAAAAATGGTATGAAAAAGCGATACTTGAATATCAAAAAGTGCTTGAAACCTACCCGGATTCCAATAAAACAGCAGCAGCCAGGCTAAAACAGGGATATTCCTTTGCCGAATTGGGTGAAAAAGCAAATGCAAGGTTGATATTAAAGGAACTCATAAAGCGGCACCCCGATTCCAACGAAGCCAAGTATGCCCGGGAAAAACTGAAGAGCCTGAATTGATTTTTGGGTGTCATGGTTAAAATTGTCGGCATTGATCCCGGATTGGCCGGCACCGGTATCGGGGTAGTGCAAGGCGATGGCCGGGATATAAGCGACTATTCTTTTGGCAGTATTGCCACCGACCCCAATGCCTCCATTCCCTCCAGACTCAATCTTATTTATTCAAAAATAGCAGATTTCCTGGGCGAGCAAAAACCGGATCTTGTCGTGATTGAAGATATTTACTCTCTTGAAAAATACCCAGGATCGGGTATTATGTTGGGCAAAGTGTCCGGTGTTTTGCTGATCGCTTCATTCAGGGCCGGGGTAAGGGTTGAGGAAATATCGGTACGGGAAGCAAAGAAAATAATTACCGGAAACGGCAGTGCGGATAAGTTCCAGGTAGAAAAATCTGTCCGGACCTTGCTCAAACATCGTGCTCCCATCAGGCCGTTCCATGCATCGGATGCACTGGGGCTTGCATTAACAGGGTACTTCAGGTATGGAAAACAGTTATGATCGGATATCTTGAAGGGCAAATCATCCATCACGAGGAAGACTTGATTTTATTGCTGGCCGGCCATGTCGGGTACGAGGTCCTGTTGAATCCAATGACCCTGGAACAGGTAAAGTCCGGAGCGTCGGATACTGGGATTGTATCGCTCTATATTTATTACCATGTGACCGACAGGCAACCCAAACCCGTACTGATTGGTTTTGGGTCGCCGGAGGATAAAGCGTTTTTTCAATTGTTTATTTCCGTTTCTGCCGTTGGACCCATGAAGGCCGTTAAAGCCCTGACCCGGCCAGTGAAAATGATCGCCAATGCCATTGAGGAGAAAGACGTGTCTTTTCTTTCCCAATTGTCCGGGATTGGAAAAAGAACAGCGGAAAAAATTATTGCCACCCTCCATGGAAAGGTGACTGCTTTTCTGGGAACGGACATCGAAAAAACCCAGTCGGTAATTGTCCCCTTGAATCAAACCCTGAGAGAGATTTCCCAGCAGGTTGAAGATGTCCTGGTTGATCAGCTTGGGCATTCTGTCGCATCGGCCAGGAGAATGATTAAGGAGGCCTTTGATCGCAACCCCTCCATAGAAACCCCAGAAGCCTTGTTTGATGAAATCTACAGAGAGGTTCAATAAAGATGGACAATGATATCCTCTCTTTTTCATCATCGGATAAAAGAACAGACCCCAAAGGGGTTGTAACCTCCGCCCATATTCCAGAAGACCAGCTGGCAGAGATTGTATCTCTTCGGCCCACGAACTTTAATGACTATGTGGGACAGCAAGATGTGGTTGATACCCTGAAAATTGCAATCCAGGCGGCAAAAATAAGAAACGAGCCCCTGGATCATATTTTGCTGCATGGGCCGCCTGGTTTAGGGAAAACAACGGTTTCCCATATCATTGCCAGTGAAATGGGAAAGGAATTGACGATTACCTCGGGGCCGACCCTGGAAAAGGGGGGAGATCTTGTGGGTATCCTGACACACCTGGGAGAGGGCGATATCCTCTTTATTGATGAAATCCACAGGATTCCAAAGGTGGTAGAAGAGTTCCTCTATCCGGCCATGGAAGATTTTGCAGTGGATTTTGTTTTTGATAAAGGGATTCATGCCCGAAGTCATCGATACCGTCTTAAACAATTTGTTCTGGTGGGAGCCACCACAAGGGTGGGGTTGTTGTCAGCCCCTTTGAGGGATCGGTTCGGTATTTTTCGCACCCTTGATTTTTATTCTGTTGAAGATCTGGTGGTGATCATCAAACGCTCTGCTGTACTTTTGAGGACCCCTATTTCAGACAGGGGAGCAGTGGAGCTTGCCCGAAGGTCCCGGGGAACTCCCCGGGTCGCCAATCGTATTTTAAAACGCGTCCGGGATTATTCCCAGGTTAAATCCAATGGAGAAGTTACCCAATCAACAGTGCGGGCAGCCCTTTGTCTTGAAGGCATAGACACCCTTGGGCTTACCAGTCTTGACAGAAATTATTTAAAAACCATTATTGACTTTTATAAGGGAGGCCCCGTGGGGATAGAGGCCATAGCCGCCACCCTCCAGGAAGAAACCGATACGCTTGTGGATGTTGTGGAACCCTTTTTGCTCAAAATCGGATTGGTGCTTCGCACCTCAAGTGGTAGAAAAGCATCTGAAAAAGCGTATCACCATCTTAAGATCATTGCGAAAGATCCGGATAAACAAAATTCGGACGGGTAAAAACAATAAAAATGAAAAACAATAAAATGAACCTCCTGTCTCCCATTTATGTGTGTTTGGCGATACTGGTATTCTGTTCTGGTGTTGCAGCCGACAATACACTCCCTGCTTCCATTATCACCCTGCCGGAAAAGGGAAATGCCATTCTGGTGGAAAAAGAAAGCCAAACCCTTTATGTCTATTCCCTGAAAGCCAAGGACAATAACTTGGCGTTTAAAGCGGCCTGTTCCACCGGCGAAGCCCCGGGCCCCAAAAAAAAAGCAGGAGACAAGAAAACCCCTGAAGGGGTCTATTTTTTGATCGATAAATATGAAGAGCGCTATCTAACACCTATCTACGGGAAAAAGGCATTTCCTTCCGACTATCCGAATTTTCTTGATCAGCGCAGGGGAAAAGAAGGCTCTGCCATCTGGATTCATGGGACGGATAAGGTGCTCAAGCCAATGGATTCCAATGGCTGTATTGCCCTTGAAAATAACAATATTGTTTCATTGGCCGATTATATTCAATTGGATTCAACACCTCTGATTATTGTTGAGAAAATTTTAAAAACAGATCCGGATGTTCAAGCCCTCAAGGAAAAAGAAATACTCAAACTGCTGGACAACTGGGCCCATACCATGGAAACAGGAAGCTATCATCAGTATCTTGCCTTTTATTCGGAGGAATATCTGCCGAACATATCCTGGTGGGAGACCTGGTCTACTCTGAGGGAGAAGGCAATTTCAGATAAGAGACCCCTAACGATGGAAATGGCAAGTGTCGGTATTTATGCCCATGATGACGTTGTCGTTGCATTGTTTGATTTTAGCTTGGCTTCCGGAAAAGAGAAGATATTGATAGGCAAAAAAAAGTTGTTTATAAAAGAATCGGCACAGGCATATAAAATTGTCGGGGATGTGATTCATAAAAAATCGGAACCCTATAAGGCAATTGATGTTCCTTTGATTGCAGCAGCTCAAAAACTTGTCAATTTTAAAACCAGGGAAATACCTCCCATGGAAATGGTTCAAAAATGGCTGGCAGCATGGTCCTCAAAGAATATGGATGCATATGCCGGGTTTTACGCAGATGATTTTTATTCTGACGGCCTGGATAAAAAATCCTGGGTCAAGCGGAAAACCCAGCTTGCCCAAAAGTATAATTATATCACTGTGACCGGCAAAAATTTTAAAATAACCACAAAGAAAGATGGCTGTGAGGTTACCTTTCTTCAGGAGTACGAATCCAGTAATTTTTCAACCAAGGGAACAAAGCAGCTTAAACTTGTCAAGAAAGGTGGTTTATGGAAGATATCTCAAGAGAACTGGAAAGAGAAATAGCCCGGGCAAAACCGTCTCCATATAAAAAAAAGAAAAGAAAAACCATCCTTGTTATCGATGCTTACGGAGAGGTAACATCAGCTGGATATTTGAGGGCGCTTGTTTATATTTTTTTTGTGACCAGTGTTGTTTGTTTATTTGCTGCCATTTGGTTCCACTATTTTTTTTCCAGTCAGGCCGTTGAAAATAAACAGTATAAAGGGCAAGTGCTTGAGTTGAAAAAAAAAGTGGCTCAATTAACCAGTGAAAAAGAAGTTCTCATGGCCAGACTGGTTATTTCCGGCAAAGAACCAGGGGGTCTGATACCCGCAAAGGCTCCGGTGACCACTGCAAAGGAAAAAAAGGCCGGTATTAAAGAAAAACAAGACCCAAGGGCGGTTAGCACTGAAGAAAAAGCGACACCTGAACCCATGCCCCAAGAATTGGTTTTGCTGCCTGAAACCGATATGGCAAAAGAGAACGGACAGGATTCCACAGGGATGGAATCAAAAGAACTGGCACTCCGGACGGTTTCCATAGAAAAGTTTATCGTTACCCGGGAGGGTACCGGCGGAGATCTGCTGGTGCGATTTGACATCCGGAACATATCAGATGCGCCCGGAGGTGTTTCCGGGCGGATATTCACCATTCTTAAGCCTGAAAACAAAACCCAGAAGGAATGGCTGGTGGTTCCGGCAGGCCCATTGGAGAATGGGGTTCCCTCCCAATACAGAAAAGGACAATATTTTTCCATTGCCCATTTTAAGCCGGTGAAATTCAGAATTGAAAGCAAGGCAGGGCCGGATTTTTTTAAAAAAGCTGCCATCTATATTTTTAACGACAATGGGGACCTTATGTTTGAAAGCCTCATTGATATTACCGAGGCAGAAGCAAGTTAATGAAACAGTTATTCAAGGCTGGGATTATTATTTTCAGGGGCATTTTTCTGGTCCTGGCGATGTGTTCGGTTACCCTATCCGGACAAAGGACCCATACGGTTTTTTTTGAAGGCGAAGAAAATGAGCTGAATGTATACAGGATCTTTGGTGCAAAACCGGGCAAAACCCTGTTGATTATCGGGGGAATTCAGGGAGATGAGCCGGGTGGGTTTCTTGCTGCTGATTTCTATGCTGACTTTTCACTTGAAAAGGGAAACCTCATTGTGGTCCCCCGGGCAAATTTTCCCTCAATCCTGAAAAAAGAACGACAGATTAACCAGGATATGAACCGGAAATTTATGGATGATCATACCGTAAATTATGAAACCGCAGTGGTGAATGTCCTAAAAAAACTTATTTGCGAGAGCGATTGCTTTCTCAATCTTCATGAGGGCTCGGGTATCTATTCAGCCACCTGGGAAAGTGCTGAAAAAAATCCGGAAAAATACGGACAGTCGATTATTGCCGATGAATCGTTTTTAGAGCCTGGCGGAAATCAGAAACGGGTGGATCTCGAAGCAATGGCCGGGCAGGTTATTGACAGAATCAATATGAATATTGAAGACAAAGCCTTGTTTTTTCATTTTAACAACCACAGGACAAATCACCCGGACACCCCCCATAAGGAGCAGCGTGGATCTGCTACGTATTATGCCCTTAATGTATGCAAAATACCGGCTTTTGGTGTTGAGTCCACAAAAACATTATCCCTTGAGCAGAAGGTGAGGCAGCATATTTATGCCATCAACGGGTTTATGGAAATTCTGGATATTTTGCCCCAGACACCCGGTATAGATTTGAAGAAACCTGAGATGCAGTATATGATCATTTCTGTTAATGATTCTATTCCCGTTGTGGTTGGGAAAATGCAGCACCTGAAAATTAACAAAGGGGATATGGTCCAGGTGCATGATATTGTGGCCAATTATGAACGGGGATTAAGTGTGGATGTTCTCGGGGTCGGAAACGACTATAATGACATGAAAAAAAAATTGATTATTAACGAACCCACTAGAATAGAGGCAAAAAAAGATTTTTATGCCTGTGGCAGCGTCTTTTTAGATTTCGACGATAAGGGGTTTGATAAAATCAATACGCTTGCAGTAACGGAGTCAAAAAAAGAAGAAAGTATTCGATACAAGCTAAAGATCAATGGAAAAACCGTTATTGTGGATAATTACGCCCATGTGAAGATCCGGCATGGCGATAAGCTGATCATAGAAGACATTATTACAGGGAACATAGACCCGTCTGAATACGTGGTGAATTTTAAAGGATTTGTCGGGAATAATAGTGTCAATAACGGCGAAGACAGGGGGTATATGATCGATACCGGGACAGATGTTCTGATGCCGCGTTATTCCATGGATAAAATCGGCAGGCGTTATTATATATTGACCACACTTGTGGGTAAAGAAGTCGGCCGGATTTTTATAGATATTCAATCATAAGCATGTGAGGAGACTGACTGTGGGGAAAAAAGACAGGCAAAACCTTTCCATCATTGATAAGGAACTGAAAATTGACGGATCCATATCCAGTACCGGAAAGCTGATTATTAAGGGGCAGGTGACCGGAACCATTGACGGAGATGTCATTGTTATTGCCGAAGATGGGCTTGTTAATTCCAGTGCCACCAAGGTATCCAGTATAACCATTGGCGGTAATTTCCAAGGAGAAATCTTTGCGTCCAAAGAGTTGATTATCCTTGCCACGGGTGTCTGTGCCGGGAAAGTGGAGTGTCAGGATCTGATCGTTGAAAACGGCGGTATTTTGAATGCGGAAGTTTCCTGTAAAACGTCCAGCCGGCTTTCCCCCGGGAAGGAGAATGCCTCTTTCGTTCCCGGTCTTAAAAAGGAAAAACAGATAGAATTATAAAATCTGCTTGACATGGATACAAAAATTCTGTAGATATTGCTGATTGTGTTTATGAACAGGAGCGTGAAAAATTGAAAAAGTATACATATAGTGCAAAAAGATCAGACAACAAAGAGAATTGGTGCGTAATTGACGCAAAGGATCTGATCCTTGGCAGATTGGCATCTCAAGTGGCGTACAGAATCCGCGGAAAGCATAACCCTCTTTTTACTCCCCATGTGGATATGGGGGACTGGGTTGTTGTGATCAATGCGGATAAATTGCGGTTGACAGGAGATAAGCTGGATCAAAAGAAGTATTATCGTCATTCCGGGTATATTGGTAGTATAAAGTCTGTCACGGCAAAAGAGTTGATTGAGAAAAAGCCGGGAGAAATTCTCAAGAAAGCGGTTCGGGGGATGCTTCCCAAGAACAAGCTCGGAAGAAAGCTTTGTAAAAAATTATTTGTGTATACGGGAGATCAGCATCCGCATGCTGCTCAGAAGCCTGAAGCAATTGAAATTTAAACTGGTTGAATTTTAAGATTAAGACATAAAGGACGCGATAATATCAATGGAAAGTGGAAACGCATTTTACGCAACAGGTAAAAGAAAAGACTCTGTGGCCAAAGTATGGCTGGTGCCTGGGACGGGTAAGGTTGTTGTCAACAATAGAGAGATGGACGAGTATTTTGATGTCAGTGTGAACCGAAAATCACTCGTTTCACCCTTGGTACTGACGCAAAAGAGTGATGCCTTTGATATTAGAGTCACCGTAATGGGGGGTGGACAAACAGGGCAGGCCGGTGCAATCCGCCATGGTGTTTCAAAAGCCCTTGTGCTTGTCGATCCCGAATTGAGAGGCGTTCTGAAAAGCGCCGGCTTTTTGACCAGGGATTCAAGGACCAAAGAACGTAAAAAATACGGTAAAAAAGGCGCAAGAGCAAGTTTCCAGTTTTCAAAGAGATAGTCTTTTTTATACAATTTTTGAAATGCCGAAGGGGAAAAACAATGGGTTTGTTTTCCCCTTTTGTGGTTTGAGATGAAAAAAGAGAAATGAAAACCCTTCTGTTTTATGATGTTGAAACCTCGGGACTCAATCCGGCATTCGACCAGATTCTTACCTTTGCCTGCATTCGGACGGATCTTGGTCTGGCACCGATTTCCAGGGAGTCAGTGACAATAAAGCTTCGAAGGGATATCGTCCCTTCTCCCCATGCATTTATCACCCATTGCCTGACCCCTGATGAACTGGACTGCGGTATTACAGAATATCAGGCAGCGGTGAAGATCCATAAACTTGTTAATACGCCCGGCACAATCAGTGTGGGCTACAATTCCCTTGGATTTGATGACGTCTTTTTAAGATTTCTTTTTTATAGAAATCTTCTCGACCCCTATAGCCATCAATATGCAAATCAATGCTCACGGATGGATCTGCTGCCGGTGACCACGCTTTTTTACGTGTTCTGTGGCCATGTTTTACAATGGCCGCACCAGGAGAACGGCAACCCAAGCCTGAAGCTTGAGCTTCTCAGCCATGAAAATAAATTTGTAACTTCCGGTCGTGCCCATGAAGCCATGAATGATGTTGAAGCGGTGATCGAGCTCTGCCGGATTTTTTCACAGCAGAAAGAGATATGGGCATATGCCCTGGCCTTTTTCAATAAAACCAAAGACACCTTAAGAATCAATTCTCTGGAAAAGAAATGCAAAATTGACAATTTCGTATTCCGCATCTGTCTTATGGTTTCTGCGTCATTTGGAGCTAAAAATAATTTTATCGCCCCGGTGATTCATGTGGGAGAATCCGTGCCTTATAAAAATCAGAGCCTCTGGATCCGATTGGACACTGAAGATGCATGGAGAAGTGATGAAGAATCCGATATCTATGACCTATTTGTTATCAGGAAGCGCCCGGGAGATGAATTGATTGTTCTGCCTTTTCTGGAGAGATTCAAGGCCAGGCTTACACCTGGATCCCATGAAAGACTGAAAGGGAATCTGGAGAGGATTCAATCGTCGCCGGAGCGATTTTTAAAGACCATTCAATACCATCGCAACTATCAATATCCCATTGTTCCCAATATTGATCCCGATGCCGCCCTTTACCAGGCCGGTTTTTTTTCCACATTGGAAAAAAAAGAAATCAACCGCTTCCATGGGGCCGAGGATTCTAAGAAGGCTATTGCATGTGCTTCTTTTACCAGTGCCCGCGTGAAAGAATTGTCAAATCGGATTTTGTTGCGAAATTTCCCGGCCGGGTTTCTCTCCCCGGATCTGGCAACCCGGGAGTATAAAGACCACCTCAGACTCCTGGCATCTTTGAATCCACAGGAAAAGATAGTCGATTTCCGAGGGGACCCAAAGCATGGGTGTGCACAGGCAATGGCAGATTTAAAGGAACTTCAGACGGGCGACAAGGCATTTACCCCTCTGCAGAAGAAGATTCTTGCTTGGCTAAAGGCCTATGTGGAAAACCTAATTGTTCTTGGCGCGGAGCCGTTTTAATTCGTCAATTTGCGCATTGTGAATAAATCGGTTTAACAGGATTTCATTTTTCTGTCCCATTTGTGTTATTTTTAAGCCGACAAGGATGTGGGTGTCTGAATAATTTTTATTCACCCGTATGGCGATCGCTTTTACGGGGAATGATCCCACAGGCTTTTCCTCTCCCCTGTCAACAAGAATGACACCCATGGCAAATATATCTGATTTACGGATGGCTGTGAGTGGATTGGGAACGCCGGCTTTGTTTTTAGGGATAACAAGTCCCATTCCGGTAAAGGAGATGTCCCTTATGCCAAAATCTTTGGCAGTATAGTATTCAGTCTGTTTGTATAGAATTTTCGCCTTGATGGTGTGTTTGTGGCTCAAAGGCAGGCGAAAGGCCGATCTGATGTTGGTTTCCATCACCGGGAGCTTGTAGGTGAGGGCAAGAGCCCTTGAGATTGTTTGATTGGCCAGGCGGTATTGGTCCAGAAATTCGTATGAAATACATTCAATTCCGGCCCTGACCGTTTGCTGCAGGCTTTGGGTAGTGGTTGTGATATGCAATTGATCAAAGGCGGTTGTTTTCGTGATTGGAACAATGGGTTGGGCGATGGTAATGGTGTTTCTTTGAAAGTCGGTATCGTAGATGATAGAAGACTGGGATACGGGATTTAAGGAATTCATATTGAAAACCAGATCCACTCCTACGGAGGGAACAAATATACCGTCTATTTTAAAACTCATGGCTGAAAGTCAAGATAGTAATTGTATTCAGGCAGTATCTAATATTAAGATTAGGAAGATTCTGCCTGAATACAAAAACAAAAATTGATTTGACTACTTTACGGCATCTTTTAGTGCTTTGCCGGGGACGAATTTTGGGACATTTCTAGCCGGGATATTGATTTCTTTGCCTGTCTGGGGGTTTCTTCCTTTTCTTGCTTTTCTTTCCGCTGTCTTAAATGTTCCAAAGCCAACTAAAGTGACAGAATCGCTGTTGGAAAGAGCATCAGTGATTGCTTTGATGGTGCAGTCCACCGCAGCCTGAGCTTCTTTCTTGCTATTGAGCACTTCTGAAACCTTGTTGATTAAATCGCCTTTGTTCATCTTCATCACTCCTTTTTTTAGGTTTTAGAAATTACAAACTATGTTTTAAAAAACATTTTCCTAAAGTTAAATAAATTCAAATCAGCTTTTGCGTACGTTACGTCGTTGAGAAGGGCGTGTCAAGTATTTATTCACATTTTTTCAAAAATTCATTGCCAGTTTTTTTTAAAAATCATAAAATTAATAAAAACAGGAGGAAAATATGGATGTAACACTTATAAATCCGTTTGTTGAGGGTGCTTTGCATATTCTTGACACCACAGCATTTGTGAAAGTAAAACCAGAACCCCCATTTTTGAAAACTAGCCAGAGATCCCAAGGAGATATTTCCGGAATTCTTGAGATCAGCGGGGATCTTCGCGGATCTGCTGTCATCAGTTTTTCAGAAAAAAGCATTTTGGGCATTGTTTCTGCCATGTTTGGGGAGGATATGGCAGAAATTAATGAGGAAATCACCGATGCTGTTGGCGAAATCAGTAATATGATTGCGGGTCATGTGACCACCAAGATTGCTGAACTGAATAAAAAAGTCAAGGTGAAGTTCGTTAAGGTTTGTATCGGATCGGATCAGGACATCGAACATGTCAAAGGCGGTGGACAGGTATTGTCCCTTCCATTCCGGACAACAAAAGGCAGGATGGTTATCGAGGTTTGCTATGCTGAATGAATTGCTAGTATCCGTTAATTGTAAGGAAATACCACTGGAGGATGCCCTCTCCGAAAAAAATATATAAAATGGCGCCCAGGGAGAGAAAGGGGCCAAAGGGAATTTTCAGCTGACCGTGGTATCTTCTGGTAAAGGCCATGACGGCAATTCCTGCAAAAGTTCCCATAAAAGAGCCTGCAAAGAGAGTAAACAATACGCCTTTAAGGCCGGTCGCCGCTCCGATCATGGCCAATAATTTTATATCACCCCCCCCCATTCCTTCTTTTTTCCTTAAATTCAAATAGACAAATGCGATGGCGTACAGGATACCGCCGCCAGCGAAAATGCCGGCCAAAACGGTGAAGGCGGACATTTCGGGGATGAACACCCCAGAGGATGAAAAAATAAAAATGCCGGGTATGGAAATACGATCCGGGATAATCTTATGGTCTATATCGATAAGGGAAATAACGATCAGGACGTAAACAAAGAACAGCCAGAAGAACAGCTGGGGGGTGAGGCCAAATTTTACGAACAGCAAAAGGGTTAAAACGCCGGTCAAAAGTTCTACCATCGGATACCGGAGAGATATGCGGGATCTGCAATGTTTGCAGCGCCCCATCAATAAGATATAGCTTAGTATCGGAATGTTGCAATAAAATGGAATCTTTTTTTTGCAAATCGGACAAAAGGACCCTGGAAATACAATGGATAATTTTTCCGGAATTCTGAAAATACACACATTTAAAAAACTGCCGATGCAGGCACCAAAAGCAAACAATAGCAGGGTGAGTGTGATTGTATTATTGAGCATGGGCAATTTTCCATATTAGCAATGGGTGTAACAATGCCAGCAGTATCTGATTTTAAAATTTTTTTTTCAAGGATATTGTAAAAAGAAAATTGTGTTTTATTGTAGGATCAGCAAAAAAATATGATGTAAATCAACTTTGACCACTGAATGGAACGGCGAGATGCCCATGCCGGTTTCCATTCGGTGTGTTTGTATGAATAAAGGAGCACAAATGGCGGAAGCAGATATTGATGATCTCATTGAGATAATAGAAAAAGAGGGTAATATCGAAGATATCCCCAAGATCCTTCCAATGATGCCTGTAAGGGATGTTGTGGTGTTTACGGATATGTTACTGCCCTTGTTTGTCGGACGTGAAAAATCAATAAAAGCTGTTGAGGCCTGCGTGGATTTTGATCGTTATATTTTTCTGTCCGCACAAAAGGATTCAGAAATTGAAAAACCCGGGATTGATGATGTCTATACTGTGGGCACAATCGGTCGGGTTCAAAAAATGATCAAGATGCCGGATGGCCGTATCAAAGCGCTTGTCCAGGGGATTGCCAAGGCAAAAATTAGCGAATACATCAAAAAGAAACGATATTTTCAGGTCCGCATAGAAATTCTGATTGATACCGATCCAAAAGAAATCGACATTGAAATTGAAGCCCTGATGCGCAATGTTAAGGAAAGCTCTGAAAAATTACTGGCACTTAAGGGGGAACTGTCCGGGGATGTGGGCGATCTTTTGTCCCATATTGAGTCCCCAGGAAAACTTGCAGACCTGGTGGCATCCAATTTAAATTTAAGGGTGGAAGATGCCCAGGCGTTGCTGGAAATAACAGAATCAGTGGATCGCCTTAAGCGGGTGAATGATATGCTGGCAAGGGAGCTTGACCTTTCGACGGTCCAGGCAAAAATCCAGACAGATGTCAAAGATGAAATTACAAAAAGCCAGCGGGATTATTATCTGCGGGAGCAGGTAAAGGCAATTCACCGGGAGCTCGGGGAAAGCGACGACAAACTTGCCGAAATAGAAGAATTTAAGGTCAAGATAAAAAAGTGTAAGCTGCCCAAGCCATGTGAAATAGAAACATTCAAGCAGTTGAAGCGGCTTGAGCAAATGCATTTTGATTCTTCGGAGGCCTCTGTTATCAGGACCTATCTTGACTGTATTGTCGAACTGCCCTGGAGTCGATCGACAAAAGATTTTCTGGATATTAAAAAATCCGAAGAGGTTCTGGATAAGAATCATTACGGCCTTGCAAAGGCCAAGGAAAGAATCCTTGAATATTTGAGTGTCCGAAAGCTTAATCCCAAAAAGAAAGGGCAGATCATTTGTTTTGTAGGCCCTCCGGGAGTTGGAAAAACCTCTCTGGGCCAGGCCATTGCCAAGGCCATGAAACGTAAATTTCATCGGCTTTCCCTTGGCGGGATCCGGGACGAAGCAGAGATCCGCGGTCACCGCAGAACCTATATCGGCGCTCTGCCCGGCCGGATATTGCAAGGCTTGCGTCAATGCGGCACCAACAATCCGGTTTTTATGCTGGATGAAATCGATAAGCTGGGCAGTGATTTTAGGGGAGACCCCTCTTCTGCTCTGCTGGAGGCGTTGGATCCGGAACAGAATTTTGAATTTTCAGATCATTATCTGAACATGCCCTTTGACCTTTCCAATGTATTGTTCATTTTAACGGCCAATATGTCGGATACCATTCCGTCGGCATTGCTGGACAGAATGGAGGTGATACGGATATCCGGATATACCCACCAGGAAAAAATCACCATTGCCACAAAATACCTTCTCCCCAGAAAGCTTAAAGACAACGGCCTGGTAAGAAGGTCTATCCATATCAGTCCCAGTGCCCTGGAATCAATTGTTTCAGAGTATACCCTGGAAGCAGGTTTAAGGGAATTGGAGCGCAAACTGGACACCATCTGCCGGAAGATTGCCCGGCAGATTGCCGAGGGAAAAAATGGAAAGTTTGCCGTTACAAAGCAGAACCTGACCAAATATTTAGGCCCGCCCCATTATATGTCTGAACTGGACCAGGAAGAAAGTCAGGTAGGGCTTGCAACCGGTCTTGCCTGGACAGAATTCGGCGGAGAGCATTTGTATATTGAGATTTCTTTGTTCCCGGGCAAGGGTGAGCTTTCGGTGACAGGACAGATAGGAGAGGTCATGCAGGAATCGGCACGGGCCGCTTTAACCTATACCAAGGCCAACCAGGAGGCACTGGGCATTGCCAAGGATGCATTTGAAAATTTTGATATCCATATCCATGTCCCGGCCGGGGCCATTCCAAAGGACGGACCGTCGGCAGGGATTGCCATGGCAACGGCCCTGGTATCGGCGTTTACAAACCGGAAAGTGAACAACAAGGTCGCCATGACAGGCGAGATTTCCCTTCGGGGGAGGGTTCTGCCCATTGGCGGGCTCAAGGAAAAAGCCCTTGGGGCCTTGAGAGCCGGGATCAAGCATGTGATTATACCTGAAAAAAATATCAAAGATCTCTATGATATTCCCAAGGCCATTAAAAGCAAACTGAAATTTACCTGTGTCAAGGATGTGAAGGAAGTGCTGGACATTGCCCTGGAAAAGGCCAAATAGATTGCGGCTTCTTTCATTAAGCACTGCCGAACAAGGATGCAGCCTCGCTGTTTTTGAAGACAAGAAATTGGTCTGCGAGGAATACTGGGCAGACAAGCAGACCCATTCCAAGCGCCTTACGGCAATGGTAAAAAATCTGCTGGACAACCGTGCCGGGTTTGGTTTGTCTGCCATAGATGGATTCATTGCGGCAAAGGGTCCGGGCAGTTTTACAGGACTTCGCATAGGCCTGAGTGTTATTAAAGGACTGTCCTATGCCCTGTCAAAACCGTGCGCAGGTGTTTCTAGTCTGGACGGCATTGCCTATCGGTTCTCCCATGCGTCTGTCCCCGTCTGCGCCATGATGGATGCCAGGCGCAATGAAGTGTATTGCGCGGTCTATCATTTTGAAAGGGGAGAGCTGGTAAAAAAAGGGAAGGAAAGGGTCTGTTCTCCTGATCAGGCGATTGTGCTGGCAGGGAATGCATCATTATTTGCCGGATCCGGTGCCAGGGTCTATCAGCGGCTCATCTCGGACCTGACCGACCAAAAGGCTTTTTTTTCCCATGAAACCATGGAGTATGTGAGCGCTTCCGCCCTTGCAGGGCCGGCCCTTGCAAGGGATGATTTTTTTGATTGTCCTGAAAACGAGCTGACCCCTTTCTACATCAGAAAGTCAGATGCAGAGGTGCAGTTTGTGGAAAAAACAAGCATATTGACACAATGACCTGTTGTTTGATATTATACCCGGGATATACCATTTAGAAAAGAGACCATATGAACCCATCAAAGTGGCCGGCACGAGCAGTTTTGCCCATTGCAGTGCCAGGACTGAAATTTGTTTTTTTAACCATCCTCATGACCGGGATGCTTTTTTATTTTGGGTGGACGACAATGGCGTCGATCTGCCTTGGACTGACCTTATTTGTCTGTTGGTTTTTCCGGGATCCGGAGCGGCCCATACCAACCGGAGAGAAAACCTTTGTTTCTCCGGCAGACGGCCGGGTGATTATTGTTGAGAACCTGCAGTTTTGTGAGTACCTGGATGTTCCCTGCAAAAAGGTGAGCATCTTCATGAATGTGTTTAATGTGCATGTTAACCGAGTCCCTTTTGACGGCGTTGTTGAACGCGTACAATACAATCCGGGAAAATTTATCAATGCATCTTTTGATAAAGCATCCGTTCACAATGAACGCAACGCCTTGATTGTGAAGACCGGGGCAGATAAAAAATTTGCGGTTGTTCAGATTGCAGGACTTATCGCCAGAAGAATTGTAAATTGCGTTCAAGCAGGAGAACAGATTAAGAAAGGGGACAGATACGGCATGATCCAGTTTGGGTCCCGCCTGGACCTATATCTGCCCCTGGATTTTGAAGTTTGTGTCAAAATCGGAGATAAAACAAAGGCCGGCAGCACAGTGATCGGAACCATGATGTGATAGAAAATATGAATTGATCGGAGAGGGAGGGTTCCATGCAAAAACAGAATTTTAAAAAAAGTATTTATATTCTACCCAACCTTTTTACCTCTATGAATCTTTTTTGTGGATATTATTCCATACTGGCTTCGGTTCAATTGAGATTTGTAGATGCCGCCATTGCCATTATGATCGGGAGTGTTTTTGATTTTCTGGATGGAAAGATCGCCCGTGCCACCAAAACAACATCCAAATTCGGGATGGAGTATGATTCATTGGCAGACCTTATAACTTTTGGGCTGGCACCGGCCCTTTTAATGGTATTGTGGGTTCTTGAACCCATGGGAAGACCCGGCTGGCTTGCGGGATTTCTCTTTATGGCCTGCGGGGCACTGCGACTTGCCCGGTTTAATACCAGCAGCGTTGCCAGTCCAGATTTTGAAGGATTGCCCATTCCTGCGGCAGCGGCCATGATTGTCTCTGTTGTGTTGTTTTTTTCCCGTCTGGAAATCAGTCCTGACCCGTATAAGGTGATAATGCTGGTAATGATGTTTGCGCTTTCTTTCTGCATGGTCAGCTCTTTTCAATACAAAAGCTTTAAAAAGGTTTCTCTTTTCAAGAGCATGACATTCAACAAATTTGTGGGACTTATTCTGATTTTTGTGGCCATTGCCACAGAACCCTATGTTTTATTGTTTGTGGTATTTTTACTATACGTCGTTTCCGGACCCGTCCTGTCACTTGGATTTTATTCTTCATCAAAAAACGACAAGGAGACCCAGGCAGAAAAAGGATTTTAGCCTGGCCTATTGCCTGGCTGACGATGTGTACAGACCGGTGCCTTGTCAGCAACCCAAATTATTATTATAAACGGAGTGAATTTTTACCTTGGAGCAACTACCCATCACCACACAAGGCTATCAAGCCTTAAAAAAAGATTTGGAAAGATTAAAGACAATTGAGCGTCCTGAAAACATTAAAGCCATTGAAACGGCCCGGGCCCACGGTGATCTTTCGGAAAACGCAGAATATCACGCAGCCAAGGAAAGACAGTCTTTTATTGAAGGGCGTATCGGAGAGATCAGTTATAAGCTGGGAAACGCAAAGGTTATAGATCCTGCGAGCGTTGGGAAGGATGTTGTTCGGTTTGCCAGCCGTGTTCTGGTTGAGAACCTCGATTCCGAAGAAAAAGTTGAATACATGATCGTGGGTGCCGATGAAGCGGATATTCAGAAAGGCAAGATTTCTGTGTCCTCTCCCCTTGGCAGCGCATTAATTGGAAAAGTCCCTGGTGACGAAGCGGTTTTACAGGCGCCGGGCGGAAAAAGAGTATACGAGATAATCGATATTCTTTAAATAAAATCTGGAGGAAATTATTTTGGCAAGAGTAACCATAGAAGATTGTTTGAAAAATGTTGATAATAGATTCACCCTTGTTCATCTGGCTGCCAAACGGATTCGGCAGGTTAGAGAGGGGGCGGAATCTCTTGTCAGAAATTCAAAAAACGAGGACGTTGTCACGGTTCTAAGAGAAATTGCATCCGGCAGGGTTGTTGCCATACGGAAAGAAAAACCGGCAGACGAATAGAAAAAGGTTGAAAGGCGGCCTGAAAAAACGACTGAACCATGCTGTGGGAAAGGCGATTCATGACTGGCACATGATCTCAGATAAAGACAGAATTCTTGTCGGAGTTTCCGGTGGCAAAGACAGTCAAACCCTATTACATGTCTTGTTTTCCTTACAAAAAAAAGCACCCGTAAAATTTGATATTGTTCCTGTCCATATTGATCCAGGGTTTGAGGGCTCGTTTGCCAAAGCGCTTGGAACCTATGTGGAAGAGACTTTTGTTCCGTTGCAGGTTGAATATACTGATTACGGCCTGACAGCCCATTCCCAAAAGAATAGGGAAAATCCT
>JAHIVS010000439.1 GCA_018816605.1 Pseudomonadota bacterium | reverse complement strand
TTTTTAGACAATATCCTGGATATGAACCTTAAAAACACTCTCATGCCGATCATTGAAACCGGAAATATTCTGGCGGGCGAAGCCAGCCCCCTTCCGGGAGAAGACATTCCAGAAGAATTCGACTCCTATGTCTCCCTCCTTTCGAGTCATGATGATTATCTCAAGGAAAAAACCCTGCGCCTGCTATCGTTTTTTTCTGATGACCGGTATATTCCCCACATGGCTGACCTGCTCAACAGCCAGTCCAGGGGGGTAAGGGACATGGCGCGGTTTGCCCTTGAAAAAACAGGACGTTTCCGCCTGAGCCCTCCATCCCGCAGAAAAACCTTGATTCAGTTGTCTCGACGCCACTGAAAAAGACAGTTCAGCAAAGAACTATTGGGTTACGGCAATGGTTTCATCAAGGCCTCTATCTGGGTAGCCAGGGTCTGATGGTCCACGGCTGAATTTTTCTTCAGTACATTGGACATGAGGGCCACCATATACACCCTGGCATCCGGATGCTCTACAATAACAACCGAATTCATGACATTGTCCTGGTTGCCCATATACTTTTTGCAGGTAAAACCCGGTTCAGGCTTGCACCGGTAAAGGCTGCCGGATTTAAAGTAAACTGCGGCCCTGTTCAGGGAGGGTGAAGATCCATAGCGGATCCGCCTGGCGGTGGTGTACATCAGGCGCTTGATTTCAAGGCTGGACCAGGGATCAACCATCTTGCCCTGTTCCATGGCCACCAGATACTTGAGAAGGCCAAAGGGGGATGCCGAACTGTCCCCTTCGCCCGGAATTTTCTTTTGCCCCTGGCGTGTGAAAAGATTGCCCAGATGAAATTCCTGGCGTGAAATTCCTGCTGAAAGCAATGGTTCATTCACCACTGCCGCCCCCAGAGCCAAAAGCGTCTGTTTGGGGGTGGTTGCAAAAAAAACATCCTCTTCCTGGCGGGAAGGGGGATAGGAACTGCCGAAATGCCGCATGAGAACCAGCTCCTTCCAGAGAATGGAAGCCGCGGCATTGGCACTGGCTGAAATCATGTGATCCGCCCACTCGTAAAGGGAAAATTCATCTGTCTGCTGGGTCGGCCGGCTGGAAAAAGCCCCTGTTTCCGGTGAAAAAATGGGTATGTTGTGGTGGTCGGTCTCGATCCAGGGTCCTGCAACCACCTTCCTTTGTTTGAGCAGCAGATTGCGTTTTTCCACAGAATCCGGAAAAAGGCGTTGGACCTCATTGAACAATCCGGCTGCAACGGCAAGCTTGCCAATGCTTCCCACCGGAAACCTGCGGTGGGCTTGTCTCAGGGCAAGTCTGGGCCCTTGGCCGGGAGAAATATCCAGTACGGCAATGGAATAGCTCTCGTCCCGATTGGGAAAAAGGGCCTCGATTTGCTTTTGAAGCCTTTCGTCCACCAGGGGAGCACTATTTGAAACATCGAGTTTTCCGGCCTCTGGATTGAGAACAATGGCTTCCAGGCCCAGACCGGCACCGGGTAAAAGGCCAGAACCCTTGATCTTCCCGGACATGATCTGCTCCAACCGCACCAGGCGGCGGATACCTGAATACTCAAAACCGTCAAGGGGGTAGGCAGATACTGTCTGGGCCGTAAGGGTGAGACAAACCACCCCCAGCAGATACCACAAAAAGCCTTTCATTCTTCTTTCCCTTCTCCGGAAGGGTTTCAGGGCAAAAGCCCCTGGCCCATTAAAATTGTTTGGGGGGCAGACTGGGGTTTATCCAGATCGATCAGATACTTCATGCTTGCAGCGCGTTTGTTTTCGACAAAGGGCCGGACCTGGAACAGCTGCATCTCCCCATTGATAAACCCAAGCTCTATATCAAAGGGCCCCTTCCCTTCTATGCCGGGTGTCTCCGGCAGGAGACCGCGGACGGTTTTGACAAGATCTCGTATCTGCAAGCGTTCCTCCGGGGTCAGGATGGGCTGGTCCAACAGCTGGAATTTTTTTTCCATGCCTCCGGTGGCAGGCAGCTGGTTGCTGCGGGTTTCCCTGGAGGGGTATAGCAAAATATCCGTGCCCGACTCTGTCAGAAGATAGGTTTCAGCGGCCTGGCCGTCCACTGCCCCGCCGACCCCCCGGCTGAAGGCAACCGTGATATCCTGAGCCTGGTTGGAGATGATCCCGTGGGTGATCACCACACCCGACTTGTCAACATTCACCGAAGGCAGCATCAGAATGGATGGAAACACATTTTCAGGATTTTCCAAATATTTCTGGCGCCACAGATAACTTCTTTCGCCATAGGGAGACGCCCAAACATCCCTGATACCCTGGAATAATCTTTCCCTTTCCAGAACATTAAACAAGGTCTGGTTCAGACCCGCCCCTGTAAATCCCTGGATATCCTCCATATTGGTATCACTGCGTATAAAAACCGGCACACTGCCCAAGGGTCCGCCCAGAGTGCTTTCAAACATAGCAGACACAGCGGCTTCAAATCCCGGCAAAAAAGGCATGGTGCGAATGGCATCCTTCAGCAGGGCAAGTTTCTCTAAAAGGTCTGTCTCACTTTCGGTTGGCGTTGAAAGGGCCTGGGTCAAAAACTGCCAATAGGTGATTTCCCGGCCGGGCATAATCTGGTTCATATGCCCCCGGAAAATACCAAATGGGATCACCATGCCATCCACCACCCGGTCTGGAAACAAAAATTTGAGCTGACCCAGGTTGGCGGCTTTCGGGCCGCAGATCCTGCCGGAATCCGAAGCCCGGATCTGGCTCAAGGGAATCAGATCATTCTGGGTCAGATTAATTTTTTCCACCGGAACCATGAACAAGTCATTTTCCCTTTCCCTTCTTAGGACCAGACCTTTTTCCACTTCCGTAAGCTGGCTATCCTGTTTGAGAACCACTGATCCCAAGGGAGAGACTGCATAGAACATCTGCTGCCCGGAATAGGCCATAAGGCTGTCCAGGTTTTCAGAAGAGATTGCAGCGTTGGGAATCCCAAGGTTTCTTGCCAGAAGCTGAATATGGGAAACAAGGTTCCCTTCGGAAACACTCAGCATGCCGGCCACCGGTCTGAGCGCCGACGGAATGGTTTTGAACCCGTAAATCTTTTTGGCATCCATTTCCGGTATGCCGACCCCGGAGGTAACAACATCAAAAATACCGTGGGCAATACCTGGATTTAACCCCCTCACTCCGGAAGCCTGGATGCCGTCGGGCAGGTGATGGGCCACTCCGGCTGCGGTCTGGACAAACTGGGTCAGCCTTCCTGCAGCTTCGCCCAGGGGCAGAAGAAGCGAGGAGCGGATCCTGTCATCCACAAAGTCATTTGCCTTGGGCTCAAAACTGGAATACAAGGTTATTTCCGGTAAGTAGGTATACTGGATCATCAGGGTGCCCCAGTCCACCATGCGGCGGATTTGTTCGGCCTTGAGCTGGAATTGCCCGAAATCCTGGGCAAGGGACGGATCTTTTGTCTCCTGGTCTTTGAGGCCTTGGGATCTGGCCACCTCCCATTCCCAGTTTTCCATATACCCGCAGCCGGCTGCAGCCTTTAACAATATCCTGCACTTTTCAACCAAATCGCCCAGGGTTTGCGGCTGCCAGCTGTCAATTGAGGTAAACAGCATCTGTTCGAGGTCCAGGGAAAAATTCATCAAAGGCAATCTCAAATCAGGCTGTACCAAAGAAATCTGATTGCGTATCTCCAAAAGCAGGTCGGCCATGAGCCCATAGGAAGAAGCGCCCAAAACCATTTTGCCGGCAGGATCAAGATTGGCCTCCATGTCAGTTCCCAGGGATTTTATGGATTCTGACAGCTCTGGAATCTGGGCAATTTTCCCGGACATTCTTTTTTGAAGACGGTGGGCAGGGGGAACCGCATAAACAGCGTCAATGGTTTCCACAAGCGTCTTGATCAACCCAAGCTGATTTTCATTTAGTAAATCGGCATTTTTTTCGGCAAACTCCCTTACGCTCTGGGCATCTTCCGAATCCGGACGGCCATGGATTTTTACCCGCAGGGGCATAAAAATGGAGAGCTGCTCGGACAGGGTTTTGGAAATAACGCGGATGGAACGAAGGCTTTTTTGATCCTGACCTGTATGGGGAATTGTTCGACAGGCTTCCCGGACCTGGAAGAACTGACGGGACAATGCCACAGGATCGGTCAACAGCCATTTTAAAAATAAATTCCCCCAGGCGGTTTCGTCTTCGGCCTGGAGCGCGCCCCGATAATAACGGGCCTGGCGGTAGATCCAGCCCTCATCTGCCTGGAAGAGGTATTGGACCAA
>JAHIVS010000717.1 GCA_018816605.1 Pseudomonadota bacterium | reverse complement strand
TACCGGCTGTTGGCTAGACTTTGCCGGACAGGGTCTCTCACTGTGCTATATATCAAACGCCGAACTGGCGCACTTATGTGATTACCCTGCCACGACAGCTTACAGCAGTACAATATACTCTTCTGATCAGGATGGGGGCTCTGCCAGGGGACGGGCCCGATCAGGGACGGCTGAGAGGATCAGGGCGATGCAGAAAGCCGTCTTGACCGGAATCTGGTCGATCCCAATCTCCGAAAGCAGCCTGCGTATCTCCCTAGCGGCATGACTGTCGTTCACGGCGGCGAGATTCTCCAGTGTCCTGGTAAAATGGGGAAGTGGCTGCTCTTGTCCCGCCATTTTGGTAAACATGCTGATATCCTCTTTTCTGAAAGCAACACCGTCTAGGTCGGAGATGAACTCTGTTGCCCCGACATACCGGTTTCTGTTGTACTTCTGGAGAAAATGGTACCACCGCTGCTCCAGCGACACGGTCGCTGCCGCGGCAGTGAGCACCTCGTCCACTACAGAGGTCGGGAGTTCGGGATCAATCGATTTGCGCAGGATTACCGTCAGGTACGTCGTGCCGTCCATGAGCGAGAGGGCCTTGGCTCCGTGAATGATAATCCTCGGATTATCTGATGCTTTGAAGAGCGAGACAATCTGAGCATAGGAGGCGGTGTCCCCAAGCCGGACGAGGGCCACCATGCACTTGCCCTGGAAAAAATGGTCCGAAGAGCCCAGCCCCCAGCGCAGCAATTCTGCACCCCGTTCGATCCGGTGTTTGCCGACGATTTCTGCCGCTATCCAGGCGGTTGTGTGCTCCCCGCAGGAGAGCTGGTCGAGCACAGCATCCTCGGTCTTCCTGCCGAAAGAGATGTTCCCGAGCGCCTGCAAAGCATTGACGCGGACAGTGAGCAACGGAGAGTCGAGCTGCTGCCGGAGTTCGGTCTCCGGGATGGTCGAGCCGATGGCCCCGAGCCGTTTCAGGGTCCGGGCGTCCTCGCCGCTGTCATCCTGGTTGCGTAGACGTTTGAGCACATGGATGGCGTAGAGGTCCCGAGGTGCCATGAAGAGGCTGATCACACTCGTCAGGGGCCACTCATTGAGCTTCTCAAGCGATCGGACAAGAAGGATCATCACCGCCAGCACCCCGAGGATAATCCTGAAATAGAGGCGGTAGCCGTCCATCCCTTCAAAGCCCGAGAATTCCAGCCAGGAGAGCAGTCCCCCGCCGATGACCGTTCCCGAAAGACCTGCAGCCACACCGGAGAAGACGCGGATGAAAAGCGAGCTGCCGACCCGGTCGGTATCGCCGATTGAGGAGAGAAAATAGTGGTTCAGTCCGACAATAATGCCGAATTTGCAGTATCCGGCAATGAAGAAAGCCGTTCCCACCAGCAGGGGACTGAAAATATCCGGGGCGACGGCCCACATACCTGCCGGCAACAGGAGGCCTGCGGTGCTCATTAGGAGGATCGGCCGAGGTCCGACCTGGTCGGCGATCATTCCGTTGATCACCGACGAGGAGACTCCCCCGACCAGTAGAATGAGCGAGAAAATCAGGACTTTGGAGTCCTCGATCCCGTAGCCGTTCTTCACCGCTATCATCATGAAGGGAATGACCATCATGAAGCTCACCAGACCGCCGCTCCAAGCGAACAGCAACCCGCGGGCCTGTCTCTGCCCCCACAGCCGCCTGAATGACTGGACCAGCGGTATGCGGGCGGAGACCTGCGGCATCTGCGATTCGGGGATCCGGGCGAGCACTGTGGAGGAATATATGCCGATGAGGCAGGCGATGGCGATCACCAGTTGATAAACCCAGATTTCGGCGGTGTAGCGGGTTATGAGGATAATCGTCAGAGTAGCGAAAATTTGTGTCATGGTGATCCTCAGGTGGTTGCCCGCGAGAAAAGCCCCCCTGTTCTCTGGGGTGGTGACCTCACCCTCAAGCGGCGAGGTCGCCACAATTCCCATGCTCCTGAAGAGCGCGAAACCGAAAGACGCGACGAGGATGATCGCCGAAACTGCCACCTGGGGCACATGGGGAGCAGCCATCGGGGCAACAATCAG
The DNA here is from genome assembly GCA_018816605.1 of Pseudomonadota bacterium. The sequence goes on along the minus strand of JAHIVS010000717.1, from coordinate 1,069 downwards.
AAGGGAGGCAAACACGTAGCGGAAGAACCACCCCAGTGCCCAGGTGCGCGCCCCCCCGATCTTCGATACCAGATGCTTGCCGACGATCATGAATGGCATCGTCAGATTGACGAAGGAGGAGAGCACTGCAATCAGGGGATCGGAGACAGAATTGGCAATGGCGTAGAGGATAAGGATATTCTCCATGAGAAATGCGATGGAGATACCGTTGAGGGTATTGAATCTTTTGATAAGGGCCCTGCCTTTTGCGCGCGCCCGTGTTGAGAGGGTAGGAGGAAACTCCCTGCTCTTGCCTGAGAAGAGGGCTGCCAGTCCGTGAAAAAACTCCATGTTACTACGCTCCTGTGCTTATCCTGATTATAAGTCATACCACATTTGCACAGGTACGTACATATCCTCAAGAAGAGGTGGCAAAATGGGCCTCATCTACTGTCAGGAGGAAGTCCTCGATAGGATTGAGCAGGCAATAGAGCTGGTCAAGAAGAAGAAGTATGACCATGAGGGTATCGGGTATTTTGTGCTGTAGACTTTACATTGACTAGCAATGCAGGAGGATAATCCCCCTGCATTGTCCTTTGTTCGCCCTGCCTCAGCCTTGTTTTTTACCTCTTGTCTTGAAATCCCTTTCGATCTTTTCTTTCCAATTGTCAGATACGACACTACAGCATCGCATCTGGCTCATGGCACTGTTCAGCACATCGAAGTTTACCCCCACTCCCTTTGAGTCAGCATGATAGGAAGCTGTCCTATCCTTCCCAATGCCGATATCAGATGCTTCTGCAAAGGCATCGACATTGGCCCCCAGATAGAAGAACTCCCAAAGCTCACTTGTTTTGCAGAACTCAATGCGTTTGCGGATCCTGTCCAGGGAATAGTCTTTGCTTGCATTCTCTTGTCCATCGGTGATGATGACAAACATGACAGAGGGATACGCTTCCTTTGGGATGCCGATAAGGCTTTCCAAAAGCGAATCTATTGTCCTGCCTACAGCATCAAGCAGGGCTGTAGTCCCTTCAGCTCTGTAGTCCTCCTTGGTGAGTGGTTGCACTTCCTGGATGGGAAGCCTGTT
>JAHIVS010000438.1 GCA_018816605.1 Pseudomonadota bacterium | reverse complement strand
TCACCACATGGGCCTTGACGGTTTCCAACCGGTCCATGGGAATGAACCGGCCATTAAATTTCTTGGCCAGAGCCGCTCCTTTTTGAGGGGATCGGTTGGTGACAAGCAAATTTCCCCCGTGGTTTGAAATACCATGGGCCAGTGCCCGTGCCGCCCCCCCTGCCCCGATGATGCAAATGGTTTTGTCTTTTATACCATGGGACAACAAAGGATCAATTGCCGCCTTGCTGTCCGTGTTAAATCCCAAAAGTCGGCCATTTTGATTCACCACCGTATTCACAGCCCCGATTTCCCGGGCCTGGGAATCAATTTCATCCAGATGGGCCATAATGGATTCCTTAAAGGGAATGGTGATGGAGGCTCCTTTGATATTCAGGGTTCTGATGGACCGGACGGCCATGCCAATGTCCAGCGGCTCAAATGCCAGATACACAGCATTGATGTGATTCTCCTTCAGACTGATATTGTGTACCAAAGGACTTTGGGAATGGGAGACCGGATTTCCCAACACGCAATACAGATCAGTGGATGCAGTGATCATGGGCTTAAAGCTCCTCTTTGGCAAAGAGAGGATAAGAGCCAAGCACTTTTAGGGAAAGGGAAAATGCCTTTATTTGTTCAATGGTTTTAGCCACACGCCTGTCTTCCACATGGCCTTCAATATCAAGGAAAAAATAATAGCTCCAGTTTTGATCCCGGGTGGGTCTTGATTCGAGTTTGAGCATGTTCAGCCCGGCCTTGTCAACCGGCTCGAGGGCTTTGAACAGGGCACCGGGAACATGGGAAGTGGCAAACATAATCGAGGTCTTGTCCCTTCCGGTTTTTCCGGGAGATTCCTTGCCAATGACCAAAAAGCGTGTGACATTCCCCGAATAGTCTTCGATCTTTGATTCCACGGGAAGCAATTCATAAAAATGGGCGGCCTTCTGACTGGCAATGGCTGCAAAACTTTGATTCTCCGATGCCAGAAGGGCCGCTTTTGAGGTGGAGCTGGTTTCCCTCACCTCCACATGGGGGAATTTTTTTTTCAGCCAGCCCTTGCATTGGGCAATGGCCTGGGGATGGGAGTAAATGGTTTTTACATCCGAAGCCTCTCCTGTTATGGACAATAAATCATGGGAAACAGGCTCATAATGTTCAGCACAGATATTCAGGTTAAACTCGCTGAACAGGTCCAGGGTATGATTGACAGCCCCTTCAATGGAATTTTCAACCGGCACCACCCCAAAATGGCTTTGATTTTTTTCCACATCCCGGAAAATATCAAATAGTCCGGGATGTTCGACAAAAAGGCCTGAATGCTTGAAGTGGTTCAGGCTGGCAATGTGGGTATAGCTTGCCTTGGGCCCTAAATAGGAAATTGTCTTGGGTCTTTGGATTTCCCGGGTGGCTGTGATGATCACATTGAAGATGTACTGAATCAGATCCTTGTTGGCAGGTCCCTGATTGATTTTCCATAAATTTTCAATCACTTTTCTTTCCCGGGAGCGGTCCAGTATCTGGCTGCCTTTTTGTTTTTTGACGGCACCCACTTGTTCGCCAATGGACAGCCGCCGGTTGATCAGGCCCAGAATCTGTGAGTCAATGCTGTCAATCTCATCTCTGAGGGGGTCCAGTGCTTTTTCAGAAGGCTCATTTTCCATGGGGATTCCATCCTTTTTTCAATAAAAACAGCAAAAAAAAACCGCATCAGGTTTTCCCTGCTGCGGTTTAAAAGCGTGTTCAGTTTTGGTAAATGATCAGCTCACCACAGACAGGTTAAATACCTAAAAAAAAAGAAATATCTGTGGGAAAATGTCATTTGTCTGTGTTTGCTCCGGTTAAGGTCCAGTAAAGTTGTAAAAATTTATACTCAGGTGTTCATTCTGTCAAGGGTTTTATGGCCTCTGTCATAAAATTTTATAGCCCTATTCATTTTCCAGGATAAATGTCTGAATTCTATTGTGGTCCATATCCTTAACCGTGATGGTCCATTTATCAAGTTTTATGAATTCACCGGGCTTGGGGATACGTTCAATCTCCTCAAGAAAAAATCCGGAAAAGGTGTCATAGCTGTTGGATTCTGGAATGGATATACCAATTTCCTTGTTAAGGTCATCAATATCAATCCTGCCTGCCACCAGCCATTTGTTCCCTTTGAGTTTGACAATATCCGGTGCCATGCGATCGGTTTCGTCAACAATCTCCCCAATGATTTCCTCCACCACATCTTCCAGTGTCACAATTCCTGCAATCCCGCCATGCTCGTCCACCACAACGGCCATATGGTTCTTTTTTATCTTGAAATCCTGGAGAAGGGAATCCAGTTTTTTTGATTCCGGTATAAAATAGGGCTGTTTCATAATTTTTTTGACATCCAGGGAGGCGGTGACATCTACTTTGGAAGTGGTCAGCTTCTGGAAGCTGGCAAACAGGTCTTTGACATGGAGTATCCCCACAATATTGTCAATACTGCCTTCAATGATCGGTATTCTTGAAAATCCTGTTTTTAGGGTGGCCTGGATATCAAGGCCCTCTGAAGCATCAATGACGAACATATCTGCCCGGGGGGTCATGATTTCAGAACAGGAAGTGTCATCAAATTCAAAGATATTGGTAATATACTCTCTTTCCGCTTCTTTTATCTCCCCTTCTTCCTCAATCACTTCCACCATGGTCATGAGTTCATCCTCGGTCACCGCGTCATGGGCGGTATTGACTGCCCCGTGAAGTCTGGGAATAAAATTTAAAAAAAAGATCAAAGGCCACAGAATTCTGGAAAGCCAATACAGCGGATAAATCACACCTCTGGCCACCAAGATATTGTTGTGACTGGCAAAGGACTTGGGAAAAATTTCCCCGAATATCAGGATCAAAAGGGTCATGCCGCCCGTTGCAATTCCAACGGCATTGGATTTGAAATAGGTAAGGGCAATGGAGGTGGCAAGGGCTGATGCACCGATATTGACCAGATTGTTCCCAATGAGAATGGTTGTCAAAAGCTTATGGGAGTCTGCTTTCATATTCATGATCAGGTGACCGGTCTTTGAACCGTCCCTGGAGATATGGAGTGCTTTAATTTTTGATATGGAAAAAAGAGCGGTTTCCGATGATGAAAAAAAACCCGATAAAAAAAGGCATATCACCAGCAGCGTCACTTCAAACGTCATTACAATTCCTCTAATAATTGATCAATTGATAAAAATTACTCTAATAATTTTTTAGGGTGTTTGTCAAATTTCTTATGATTCAGGGATTTGTGGATCAAATCAATGGCGATTCCGGCGGCTCTCTTTGAAGCCCCGGGTCTGCCCAGAAGTTTTCGTACCATCAGGAGTTGATGTTCATGCTTGGCAAGATCGGTCAACATACAAAAGGCCTTTTGGGCAATGTGTTCCGGGGTTGCCTTCTCCTGAAGCAGTTCCGGCATCAGTTCCCGGCCTGCGATCAGATTGGCAAGTCCGGCGTATTTGATCTTCACAAGGAGCCGGGCAATCTTATAGCTTATGGGGGACATTTTGTAAACAAGAATGGTCGGCACGCAGCAGAGAGCAGCCTCCAGGGTAACCGTTCCGGAAGCTGCGATCAGAAGATCCGATTGCTTAAAAATTTTTAGGGGCCTGCCCCGGATGATCTTGAACAGCCCTGTTTGAAGATAGGGTGACAGAATCTGATGGATTAGTTGTGAATGGAGGTCGGATGCTGCTGAAATCAGAAACCGGGCATTATTTTTGTGGTCGTGGATTTTTACGGCGGCTTTAAGCAGTGTGGGAAGCAGGTTTGTAATTTCAGCTTTTCTGGATCCCGGGAGCAGGCCAATAACCGGCCTTTTCGTATTATCCTGGCCTGACCCAAGGGCAGAATCTAAAACAGACCCCTTAGAGAACGGTTTGACAAAAAAATCGGGGTAATCATCCATCAAAGGATTTCCCACATAGCTAGACGGTATCTTGGCTTTTTTGTATAGTTTTTCTTCAAAGGGAAATATCAGGGCAGCATGGTCTACGTAATTTTTTATCAGTTTAAGCCGGGATTTTTTCCACGCCCACACCTTGGGGGTGATATAATAGAGTATGGGGATATTAAATCTTTGTTTGGCATATTGTGCCGCCTTGAGGTTGAAACCGGGGTAATCAATGAGAATGATCAGGTCAGGCCGTTGGTGTTTCAACCGGGATTTGAATGTGTCAAAGGCGCGTTTGATATGCCGAAACTGGAAAATAACCTCGGAAATTCCCATGGCAGATAGTTTCTCAATGGGAAAAAAGATATCCACCTGCTGGGCCGCCATGCAGGGACCGCCAATACCTGAAATTTTCAGGTCAGGATGTATCCGCCTTAGGGCCCTGATAAGAGACCCTGCGTGGAAATCTCCCGAGGGCTCTCCTGTCAGGACCATTATCTTAGGAGGGGGGTCGGTGTGTCTCATTTGATATCTTCATCGGTCATTGCAACAATGCAAATCCCATATCCATCGGCAAGGCGGATCATTTCTTCTCGATCAAAGGCAAGGGATGTATTTGCCTCAAGAACCAGAACCGTGGCGCCGGATTCGGCCATGGTCCGGATGGTGCCGCAGCCCGAAGACGGCAGATCGAATCTTAAATCCTGTCCGGGTTTGGAAAGCTTAACGACCACAGCCCCGGCCCCTGCGGCAAGGCCGGCTCCCCTCCGGATGGTGGCATCCGTCCCGTCAATGGCTTCAACAGCCAGAATCGTCCCATTGGAGATCACAACACATTGTCCAATATCCAGACGGCCGATTCCCTTGGCAAGTCGCCACCCCTGGTAAATATCTTTTTTCTCAGCCTTATCGGGTGCGCGTTTTGTCCAGCACCCCTTGGTACTGATCAGTTCCGGCAAAAGAAAGGTGGAGGGTTTGATCTCGACCCCTTCTTTTAGCAAGAGAGCGGCAAAAGAAGAAAGAATGGAGTCATCATGGGTCCGGCCGTTTCTGGCGATAAAGGCCAAAGCTTTCAAATCCGGCCTGATATCCTTGAAAATATTGGTTTTTGAAATG
>JAHIVS010000437.1 GCA_018816605.1 Pseudomonadota bacterium | reverse complement strand
GGGTCAGGGAGTCCACCTCTTTTTTTTGGGCTTCAAGCCGGGCAGTGAAGTCGCTTAAATTTTTTTTTATGTTGGCGGCAATGTCGAAGAGCTTGGCGTTCTGGTGCCGGGTGATATTGAACAGACGTTTTCTTTCCTGGAATTGTTTGTAAATGTTCAGCTCGCCTTGAATTTTGAGCAAGAGATCATCGTTGTTCCATGGCTTTGATATATACTGGTGGATTTCCCCTTTGTTGACCGCATCCACAATGGCCTCAAAATTGGAATATCCCGTCACAAGCATCCGCCGGGATTCAGGGCTGAGCAATATGGTTTTTTCCAGAAATTCGCTGCCGGACATGCCCGGCATCCGCTGGTCGGACATGATCAAAAAAAAATGGTTCCGGGTGTCTTCCAGCAGCTTTATCCCCTGTTCTGCATTCAGGGCAGAGATGACCTTGTCAAAGCCCTTGCGTTTCAAAACCCGCCTCATGTTTTTTACGATGGGTTCATCATCATCAACGACCAGAATCGCATATTCATCTGTTTGAGCCATTTTATCCTCCCGGGATGTTATCGGGCATTTCAAATCCGTTTCGGGTCGCGATATCTTGGAATTGTTCAAAAAGTTCTGCAATTATGGCGGCATGGAGGGTGTTGAGCTTGTCTGTTCCCAATAAATCATTTTCCCTGAGCAGAATTTCAATTTCATTGATATAATTTCGGTTTTGAAATCCTGTTTCCAGGCGTTTTTTGAGTTGCTCAATTTCCTTATCCCGTTGAACGATCGCCCGCTGATGGACGACGGAGCTTTTTTTCAGGTCTGTGTTCAGGGTGAACAATTTGGCGTTCTGGGCTTTGGCAAGTTTGAAAAGCCGGTCATTTTCCATGACCAGTTCATATTGTTCCAACCCGGCTTTCACGGTTTCAATAAGGCTGTTGTTGTTCCAGGGCTTGGTAATATACCGATGGATGGCGCCTTTGTTCACAGCCCGGGTGACGGCATCCACATCTGCATAGCCCGTGAGGAGGAAGCGGATGGTGTTGGGGGTGATTTTCTTGGCGATTGCCAGAAATTCTGACCCTTCCATTTCAGGCATCCGCTGATCTGAAATGATCAGGGAAAACGGGGTTGAGGCTGATTTAATCCGGTCGATTCCCGCCTGGCCGGAGGCCATATACACATATTTGACCCCCATCTGTTTCATCAGCCTGCCCAGGGATTTTGCCACCTGTTCTTCATCGTCAACGATCAATATGGTATGGTCAAATTTATCGGTCATCAAACCTCCACCCGTTTTAGCGGTACGCTTCCCCGTCCATTTATCGTGCAGAAAAAAATTTTACTCGGTTCTGGTTTTTTTCTCAAGGGTTTTTTCCACCGGCCTGTTTCGGCTATAAAAATAAAGATTGAAATTGGGCTGTAATTTTAATATATTTTGGGGGAAGAGATTTCAAAATCAGCCTTTCTTTAAACAGGTGATGGGTATCGCCGTGACACGTAATGCGCCAATTTAAGGACACCCCATGAAGTCAGTTCCCCAAATCGCTGAAGAACTGGATATATCGTCAACCACCCTCAGGGAATACCTGAAACGGTTTAACGAATTTTTTGCCGATCCCGTTGAACACGAAGGGGTCAAAGAATATCCCGATGATACGGTTGACCTGGTCCGGCGGATTCATGGATATTACCAGACAACGGAGATGACAAAGGATGAGATCCGGGTTAAACTTGGCGCCAGCCAGACGTCCGATGACCTGTCCGTACCGGCTGCTGTTGGGATCCAAGCTGTTGCAGCGCCCATGGATATGGCACAATTTTCAATTTTGGGGGAAAAACTGGATCAGCTGATATCGGTGATTGAAAATCTGACCATTGCCATTTCCGGAGCAGGGGGTCAGACATTCTCCCAGGGAAAAAGAAAAACCGGAAGCCATGAGAAACTCAGTGAAATTAATGCCCAGATTACCGATATCATCGAGATGACCAAGGGAAGTGATGGTGAAAATCTAGAGAAAAACGTCCTGGAGACCGATGGTTCCATTATTTTTTCCTATGGCATACTTTCCCCCAGTGCGGCAGATACCTTGAATTTTGCCAAAGCCCATAAAAAACCATGGCTCCACATTGATCTTGAGACGGAAAAAAATCCTTCTCCCATCCTCAGGAGATGGATGAACCAATTTGAGGTCAAAGTGCTGAATGTTGCCGGCAGAAGTGCAAGCAAGGTTCCCGGACTGCAAAGGTCGGTCAATGATATTATATCCCTTGTACTCAAAAAATAACCCGAACAACAGGTGAATGAAATTGGGATATGTTTATGTTTCCTATTGCATGGTTCTATCCGCACTGACACTGGTTGCCTGCATACGCTCCGGACGGTCAAAATGGTGGGGTGCCATTGTTTTGATGCTGCCCCCGGCCCTTCCTGTTTTTGTCCTTAAATCAAAAAAAAAAGGAAAGGGCTTGGTCTGGCTGACAGCCTTTTTTATCACTTTTTTTGCCGTGGCCGGCATGGAATTTTTTTTGTACACCTCCCACAAGGAAAAAAATAAATATTCCCATCTTCTGCCCATTGTCCGGGAGATGATTTTTTTGAATGAACAGGTGAAGGCCTCGACCATTGAATTGTACAATGCCTCGGGCAGACTGGCCAGCCTGAGCCTGGTTCAGTCCCGGATAACCGATATCCGAACCACCCTTGATCTGATTAAAGAGATACGGCTGCTGGTGGAAAAGAACCAGGCAGCCATTGACCGGCTGGTAGGCTATACCCAGGACCATGCCGACTATATCCTTGGCCGGAAACTTGAGTGGGCGTTTTTAATCCGACAGTTTTATTCCGACCCGATCCTGGCACAACATCATGATTCCCGGATAAAATACCTTGCGGCCTTTGAAAATATGCTCCAATATACCCATGACAATTTTAACAATATCATGGCGCTTAAAAGTTCTGCCCATATGGCCAATTATGATGCCTACTACCTTCGGTACCGGAGCGTTGCAGACGTCCACAACCGCGTCAATAAAAAGCGGGTTGAGTTTCAAAACAAATTTATCCAGGAGCACCCCAAGGTTAAACCCTTTGTACCCGGTGCCCACCACATTGAGCCCTTTAAATTCTGGGATAAGTTTTCATTTTAATCCCGGAAACGGAGTTAGGACGATATGAATCAATTGATTGACAAGATACAATTTGAGGATCTGGCTGCCTGTGACCCAAAGGATGTGACCCAAAGAACCCAGGCCTTGTATGATGAAAAAAAGGGCAGCTATCTTATAAGGATATGGAACAGCACCTACGAGGTCACACCCGGACATTGCAGCATAAAGCCCCAGGGGAAGGGCCATTCCACCCACCGGGACTATCTGTATCTGTTTATCCTCCATTACCTGATGAAGGCCCGGAATATCTCTTTGTCCGGGCAGTGGGTATCTGAAAAGGATCTCATTGGCGGGGCTGGCTTTTTCAGAGGGCCCCATACCCTGCCCACCCAGCTTCTGGCCCAGGCATTCGGGCAAGACCTTTCAGCCTTTTTGACGGCCGGAAAACGGCTGGGCGGCAAACCCCTTTCCATGGCGGATGCTGCCTTTGTCTTTGAGATCACCCCCCAAATCCCGGTGGCCGTTCTCCTGTGGCTGGGGGATGAGGAATTTGAAAGCCGGTCAAAGCTGCTGTTTGACAAGACCATTGACCGGCACCTGGCACTGGATATCGTTTATGCCCTGGCCGTGGAAGTGTGCCATGCGTTTATAATATAAGCCGATGGAACAAGCGGTTGGATATCGGCCTTGGGATCCGGCAGATATCCCTATCCCCAAGGAGACCGGTAATGGCATCTGAAAAACAGATTCACGGGTTGGCGGAAAAAATCATTGATCTTGAACACCAATTGGCAGGTCTCCGCAGGTCTGAAACCAGGCTCCAGAAGATGGTGGCCAATCTGGGCACCCGGAATGAGTACCTGCTGACCCTGCATGACCTGTGCACCGGTCTGATTAACCGGTCAGATCTGGATGACCTTTTGAACACCATAGTCCGGCACGCCTGCATCCTGGTAGGACTTCCCGATGGATTTATGCATCTTTTTGACCCCGGTACCCGGGAACTGGAGCTTAAAATCGGTACGGGATATTTTAAAAAGGCTGTGGGGTTTCGGTTCAAGCCGGATAGGGGGATGGGCGGCATTGCCTTTTCTACCCAGAAACCCCTTGTCGTGAAAGACTATCAAACTTGGGAAGGACGGATCGACATCAAAGCATTCAGCCAGATGCGGGCCTGTGTGGTCATTCCCCTTGCAAATCGGACCGGTACCATTGGACTTGGCCGGTTCGGCAAAGATACCACCGGGTTTTCCAGGGCTGAGGTTGCGGTGCTCAAGCGATTTTCCCACATGGCCTCCATCTGTATTGAGAACGCAAAAATTAATTCAGACCTCCAGCAGGAACTTGCCCAGCGAAAGCGGGCTGAAAAATCATTGGCAGTGAGTGAAAAGGAATTTGAGGCTGTTTTTGAGTCGGTGGGGGAGGGGTTTTACAGGACCGATGCCCAGGGCAGAATCATCATGGCCAACCCTGTGGCCGTAAAAATGATGGGGTACACCTCCCTGGACGAGGCCCGGGGGATTTCCATGATTGATCTGTATAACAATCCCGATGACAGGAGGGTGCTCCTTGAACAGATATTTGCCCAAGGCCGGGTGTCTGCCTATGAAGTGGAGATGAAAAAAAAAGACGGCCAGGTCATTCCTGTGATGGTAAATGCCCATGTCCGGCATGATGCCAACGGTCAGTTCATCGGTATCCAGGGCACAGTGGTGGATATCACCCACAGGAAGTATCAGGAGATGGAGACGGCCCACTCCCAGAAACTTGCGGCCATCGGCAGTCTGGCTGCCGGGATAGCCCATGAAATCAACACCCCCATTCAATATATCAGTGACAATACCCATTTTATCCAGGATGCTTTTCAAGATTTCAACCAGGTGCTGGATGCCGGGAGCTGTTTTTTGGAAACCATTAAATTTCAAGAACGCAACAATGAGGCTGCTGCCGCATTCGAGGCTGCCATGGATAAAATCGATCTGGATTTTCTCAGGCAAGAGATTCCCCAGGCGATTTTACAATCCCTTGACGGACTTGCAAAGGTCAGCAGAATTGTCAAATCCATGAAGGAATTTTCCCATCCGGGCCAGGAAAAATGGGAACGGATCGACATCAACCACGTTTTGGACAACACCCTTGTTGTGGCAAAAAATGAATACAAGTATGTGGCCCAGATGAAAACAGACTTCCAGGCCTCTTTGCCAAAGGTGTTCTGTAATTCCGGTGAGCTGGGTCAGGTTTTTTTAAATATGATCATCAATGCCAGTCATGCCATTGCCGATGTTGTCGGAAATGGAACCAAGGCAATGGGTGTAATTACCATAAAGACCCGGGCCCGGGGGCACTGGGTTGAAATACGGATCAGTGATACCGGTTCCGGTATCCCCAAAAAGATCCAATCCCATATTTTTGACCCTTTTTTCACCACCAAGGAGGTGGGCCGGGGAACCGGTCAGGGGCTTGCCATCTCCCATGCGGTTGTGGTGGATAAGCACCGGGGGAAAATCGGCATTGAGAGTTCCTCGGCAAAAGGGACCACCTTTATCATCCGATTGCCCGTGAATGGCCGGGAAACAAAACCGCGGATATAAATGGCCCAACCCCAAGGTTCAGGGGTTAGGATTTTTGAAGGTTTCAAAGGCCTCCTCCAGAACCGGCATGCTCAGGTTATACCGTCTGGCACAGGTCAGGGCAGATTCCATATCGGCAAAGGACTGCAGGTGGATGCCCTCATTTTTGTAGTGCAGCTGAATTTTTAAAAGCATTTTGTACGGGGATTTGCCTTTTTTAACCCCCATTCCGATTTTCTGGCCGAATTCTTTCCAGAGGCCGTCAAGGTAAAGGGCCGTCATGGTTGCCGTCCAGGGGATACTCCCTGCTTCAAAACTTTCGGTATGTCCCCCTAGATTAATGGCCAGGGCGGTAGCCTCATCGGCTGCCTGGGCCATGAGATATCCTGTCTGCAGGCTGTTCTGGGTGATGCCGGCGCTTTGGGTGTAATTGAGCCAGAAGGCATAGATTCTGGACAGGATGTCAGCGGTTTGGGCACCCACGGGATCCTTTGAAATAAAAGGAGACACAAAGGGGGTGTCAAAAAGGTCCGAAAGCCTTTCCATGCCGTCATCGGTTCCTGCTAAAATACCTTTTATCAAACGGTTCTCAACCAGATCTTCGGGGAGGATGGGACTGGTCAGTGTATAGAGCTGGACATCTTTTCTGCTGAATTTTTCCAGCAGATCGGCGGCAGCCAGGTAGGGGATGGTGTGGGTATCGGGTATAAATCCCCGGGTGGCGATCATCAGCTTAAAGGGTTGGGCGGATACACTGAGGATCTTTTCAAAAGTATCTTGAAAATCAGATGGCTTGGAGGCAATGATCACGTCGCTGGCTTTTCTGAAGGCGCTTGAAAAATCGCTGGTTACAAATACATTTTTGGGCAGCAGGTTCTCGGAAAACCGGCCTTTTCCATTGCGGTCCCGTCCCATTTTCCGTGCAACCTCAACCGATGGGTCAAAGATTGTGAGGCTTGCGTTGTTGTATTTTTTGTCATCCAAAATCCGGTTGCCGATGAGGCATGCAAGGGCAAACCCCCAGTTGCCCGCTCCCACCACCACAATGTTCTGATCCGCCGTGGGAGAGTAAAGCCTTCTGTCTGCATGGGTTGCATAATAGGAAAGTGCCGCTTCATCAATGACAATGGGATAGCCGTTTTTGTCCCTGGGCCATCTTTTGATGACCCGCCTCCGGGCCAGCAGGTCAAGGCCATCGGCAACAATATCTTTTACGGAATGGTGTAATATGAAATCTTCAAAATCCGGTTTTACCCCGAATGTCTGCAAATGGTATTCTTTTATGGCATTCATTTCATTGGTGACCGATTCGATCATATCCATCCGGCCCTCTTTTCTTGCCTTGAGCAGTCCCAGGGCCGCAAGCTGGCTGGCCATTATTTTTTTGGACCGTGCAATCTGCCGGATGGCGGACAAGGCCACAAATTCATCCAGGTGGATTCCGCTTTTGTCCTGTTTGTGCTGCTCTTTTAATTGGCTTAAAAGAAAGGGTTTGGGCACCGTGACATAGGCACGGCCATAGAGGTTTTTTGCAGATTTCCACAAAAAGGTTTTCGGATTGAACGGTATTCTGAAAAGGGTTCTGAAAAATCCCAGACCCCTGATCCAGCTGACGGAACTTTTCCGTGAGCACAGGGGCAGATCCTCGGGTACGGCTGAAAATGACAGAGCGATGGGCTGGACCACAAGGTCTGTGTCAACGTCAATGGCACCCCTTAAAGTGATAAGCCGTTTGGGATATCTTAAACTTCCGTCCCGGCTCCTTGCCCCTCCTCTCCAGGCTTCAAGAAAGATGCCCTGCTGTTCTCCGGACAGGCTGATGGCACGGCAATAGTTGTACAGAGCCGACATCTGGTGTTTGCTGGCGCCCTGGCGCAGAACAACATAGGAGCCTGTCATTAAAAGTTTTGCAATGCTTTTAATGGCCATCATGTTCTGGCCTGCGGCAAACACGGGCAGCCCAAGGGACAGGCGCTGCCATAAAATATCCACAAGAAACTCATCCAGATGGGAAGAATGATTGATCAGATACACGACGCCCATCCCTTTTTTCTGGTATTCCCTGAGCTCGTTTATGTGGGCAAGGTCTCGGCCGTCCCGGGAAGTAAAGGGCAGGGTTTTGTTTTGCTGGTCAAAAACCTGGTTAAACAAAAGGGTCAGGGTGGTTGCCGCATCTAGATGGGTTTTCCGGTCATACTTGATTTCAATCTCTTCAACCAGAGTCTCTATTTCGTGCCTGTCCGGGGCCTTGCCCTCTTTTTTTAACTGGGCCATGGTGAGGTCCACGGCCAGAGCGCTGATTTTGCCGGCATTTGCCCAGCTTTCCGGAAGGCCGGAAAAATGGGGGGCCAGTTCTTTGCCGGCCTTGGAGGCGGCAATTGTCCCGGCAATTTTTACAAAATTGATTTTATTGACAGCCCAGTTGATTTTTCCATTGAAAAAAGCTGAAATTTTATTTTTTCTTTTCAAAAAAGAGCTCCGTTAAGAAAGAATTGCTATTTGAACCCGTCAAACACAGATGCCGATACCATGTCCAGATCTTCCGGTTTAAAGCAATACTGCATTTCCATGAAGTTTGCCCTCAAACCTGTCACCCCGTCTTTAACGCCCATTTGTCTGTGAATCAGGTCTGCCATGAGGGCGGCAAGGGCCTTGAAATCCGCTTCTTTCATGCCGAACCGTGTCATTTCGGAAACCCCCATGCGAAGGGCGCCCGAAGCGGTAAACCCCTCTTCCTTTGGGGTCGCCTGGTAGTTGACAATGATGTTGTTCGCTTCCAGGGTTTTGGCAATTTGGGCCCCTTTCCCATACCCCACATTGAGGATGACCTGGTGGGTTTCGGTATAGGAAATATCCGGGTCACCCGCCACATCCAGGCCTTCATTTTTAAGGGCTGCGGCAAAGGCCTTGGCATTGGCGATGACCTGTCGCTGGTAGATGTCCTTGAACTGGTTCATCTCATAGGCAGCAAACAAGAGTCCGGTCATGGTGCCCAGGTGATGGTTGCTGACGCTGCCCGGGAAGGTCCGCCGTTTTATGGCTTCCCACAGGTCATATTGAAGATCATCGGGTAAAAAGTTTGAGGCGATCACCCCCCGCTGGGTGCCGAAAAATGTCTTGTGGGTGGAGCCGGTGACAATGTGGGCGCCTTCTTTTAAGGGCTCCTGGAAGTGGGGGCCGTAAAGTCCCAGTACATGTGCCATGTCGTAGAGGATCACACAGGAGGGGGCATGGGCATCGATCAGTTGCCGGATCTGGGCCACGGGCTCCCTGTGGAGGATCATGCTTTTGCCCAGGATTGCAAGTTCGGGCTGGTGGATTTTAATGAGCTGTTCACAGGCAGCGATGTCTATTTTATAGGGATTGTCCTTTAAAACCGGGAAATTTATCACCGAAGGTTTTTCGGTTTTCGGGTCCCTGGCCACAAAATCCCGTAAGGCTCCCATGGGCTGGGCACTTAAATGCCCCCCCCGTATGATATGGTTGTTCATGACCTTGGCGATCCTGCGCTGTTCGCTCTTCCGGTCGGCCCGGTTTAAAAAATCCACCAGGGCACTGAAGCATGCGGTATTGGCCATCTGGCCTGAAATGATCCGGGATTCAACGGCCGCGCATCCCAGAAAGGTTTGGAATTCACGGTTCAACCGGTGTTCAACCGCTTCTATAAAGGCGGTTCCCTGGTAATAGAAGACATCCTCTCCGGAAAAGGCCTTGACCTCCTTATGCTCGGCATACCGGTTGACAGGATCACTGATGGACAGCAAACGGGAAAGCCAGGACTGGCTCATCTCGGAAGGGATCAGGTTGATGCACTGGTGCTGGCGCCAGGCATGGTTGGAAAGGGCCTTTTTCACCAATGCCGCTGCCTGGTGTTTGATCTTCTCTTTTTTGGGGGGCAAACTTTCCAGCCCCAGGCGGTCGTGGGGAATGGATCGGACAAAGGGAGGGGCTTCGGAACTCATGTGGTAGGGAACCACAATGGCGGGGCAGCGTTTTTTCCGAATTTCGATTTCAAGGAGATCTCCCTGGGTCAGGCGGCTGTCAATAAGGGCCATGGCCAGGGCCCTGCGGTTGGGTGTTTCTTCAAAACAAGCGTCAAGGCCGGAGCCAAGGGCTTCCTGAAAGGGCACCATGGTGCCGGAAGTGACATACCCCACCGGCAGGTCTCCGGAAAAAACCCGATACCCTTCCCTGGCAATGCCCTTGCCTGTCACGGCAAGAAACATGACCATCCGGGGCAGGGCGGCAATATGGTCAAACCGTCTGTCCACAATGGATTTTAAGGCCAGGTGCTGGGCATAAAGGGCTTGTTTCCCGATAAACTCGCCTTTCAGGGGAGAAAAGGAAACGGCAAATCTTGACAGCTTGGAGGCAAAAATGGGGATTTCATTGCCGTCATGGTCTGTGCCCAGTTCGTGTCCGTACAAAGGCAGACCGGCTTCCAGGCGCAGGGTGTCCCTGGCACCAAGGCCGATGGGGGCGGCTCCGTTTTCCAAAAGCGTATCCCAGATCCCGAGGGCATGGCGGTTTTCAACAAAGAGTTCAAACCCCAGGGGTTCCCCGGTATATCCTGTCCGGGCCAGATCCACCGGCGCCTTGCCGATGTGAACACAGCTTAGGTAGTTTCTGGCAGGTTCCGGCAGGTGGCCCCGGGTGATGATTTTTTCCATTATGCCCTTTGAGGCCGGCCCCTGGAGGGAAATCATGGCGGTTTCAAAGGTTTTGTCCCGGAGCTCAACTTTTGGGAAATCCTTCAGGTGGCGTTTGAAATGGGCCAGATCCTTTTCCCGGTTGGACGCATTGACCACCAGCAGATATTCATCTGCTTTAAACCGGTATAAATAGGCGTCATCAATGGCATATCCCTGTTCATTCTGGATCAGGGTATACTGGCTTTCAAACAGTTCAAGGGCAGCCGCATTATTGGTCAGCACATGCTGTAAAAAGGGGAGGGTGTCCTCTCCTTTAAAATAGAGCCGGCCCATGTGGGATACATCAAAAATCCCCGCCTTTTGCCGGCAGGCCATATGTTCTGTCATGATCCCGGCCGGATATTGAATGGGCATTTCCCATCCGCCGAATTCGACGATGCTGGCAGCAAGGTCCTGGTGGTTTTTGAAAAATACGGTTCTCAGCAGTTCACTCATGACGCCCCCATAATAAGGATATTGTTTTTAAAATAAAAAAGCCTAATCCAAACACAAGGATCTGTCAATGAAGAACCTGCTTGAATCTGGACGGTCAGATGCAACCTGGGGATACTGAAAATAATGTGGGATAGGGTCATACTTTTTTTAAAGGGGGCCCAGAGTGTGAAAATAATTAATTCTGCTTGACACTGAATTTTTTTTTCAATATATACTTTGTATATATAAAGAATATATATTATGCACATAACAATCTGCCGCGTATCAGGAAAAAAATTATGTCATTAAAGTATTCAATCCTTGGCCTGCTGCACTATGAAGATATGCACGGCTATCGCATCAAAGAACATATTGAGAAAAATTTTGGCCACATGTGGTCCATTAATTTTGGCCAGATCTATCCGAATCTTAAAAAACTGGAACAGGAAGGTCTGGTTACCATGGGCGAAGAGGTCCAGAATGGTCAGAAAGGGCCGCCCAAAAAATTATACGCAGTGACCCCAAAAGGCAAACAGGAGTTTCTCACCTGGCTGGAACAATCCCCGGAAAAAAGCATGCTCTTGAGGGATCCTTTTTTAATGCGGTTTGTGTTTTTCGGATTCGGGGACGCCCAGGTTGCCGTCAAGCTCATTGATGAGCAGATCGCCGCCTATGAAGATCAGCTGCAGTATCGTCAGCAGAACAAGAAAAGATGGCAGTCAAAGGACATATTTGTCAATCAGGTGGCACAGCTGGGTATTGAAATGAATATCATGTTTCTGACCTGGCTCAGATCGACCCGCAAAAAACTGGTTGAGACCATTCCCACGGATACAATGAATGAAATGGATAAAGAGGTAAGCTAATGGCATATTCAGGCATCTCCCTTGTTACGGGTGCAGCAGGGTT
>JAHIVS010000436.1 GCA_018816605.1 Pseudomonadota bacterium | reverse complement strand
TTGAACACCACCATGGAAATAATATTGGCAAGAAACAGCCCCGGGATCACCCAGACGATGATCTTTTTAAATCCATGTGCAGCCGTCGCCCATTTCTCTATTTCGCATTTTTCTTCCATCGTACATTCAAACACCTCTGACTGGATCGGCTGACCCCCATTGGCTTTGATTTCTTTTAAAATAGACATAAACGATAGCGGCAGGGCGATCACGGCCCAGGTGATGACCATGGGGATACTCTTTGCCATCACACTGGTGACATCTACTCCGGCTGCCTTTGCAGAGATGCTTGGGGCACCCTGGATAACAAAATCCGTTGTGAGTGCAATCCCGTACCCAAACATACTGATGGCCATGGCGGCACCAATGGGAGGAAGTCCGGCTCTTAATGCCGCAGGCAGCAGCAGGGCCCCCACCAGGGCAATTGCCGGAGAAGGCCACAACAGCCATGAGGTTACCATGATGACAAAGCCCATCACCCAGAATGCCGTTGCAGGTCCTTTTATGACCGCCCTAAACGGGGAAAACATTTTATCGGCAATACCCGTCTCCTCCAACATCTTTGCCATGGCCACAATGATTGATATAATCAAAACAATGCCCAGCAGTTCTGAGAAGGCCACTTGAATGGCAGTGTAGACTGCCTGAACGGCACTGATCAGCTCTCCTTTGGTCACCAGGGCCAAAATAAAGGCAGCAACGATACAAATCAGGGGGGTTTCCTTCCGTAACGCCATGGTTACGAGCACGGCTACAATACCTAAAAGGTAAACCCAGTGAGACATCGTTAACTCAACCATATTCTCTCCTTTTTTAAATGTTAGCAGATCCTTTTTTTAAAAACACCTTTCATCCCAGCAGCGTTGACGTTCTTGGATATTTCGGCCCTGTCCGTGGAATACATCCCAAGTTCCTTCATTCTTTCGAAATAGACAGAACCCGAAAAGGTAAATTTCAGACCCAGTTCACCTTTTTCCATCATTTCCTTTCTGACATGTGTGATTGCATCCCCCACCGATACCGTCGGTGGAAGAATTAACGGTGCCGCCCCTTTAATTGACATGACGGCATTGTAGCCGGCCAGTGTTCCGGTACAAATCGCTTCGGTGTGACCCACCAGCAGACCCGCCTTTTCACCGGCACAAAACAAATTTTCAAGACCATCGACCTTTAACGCGTCATTTCTGGGAGACATGCCAATGTATCGAACAGAATTTCCCATACCACCGGAATAAGGGTCTTCAAACCGGGCATTTGCCAACCCCTCTGCTTTACGAAGTTCATCAAGGGGAAAATACGGGCTCATGAGCTTTGCGTGGCGGGTGTCCAATAGAATGATATTGTTTTCAAATTCAGCAATGGCATATTGCTGACATGCCTTGAGCGCCAGTTTCCCCTTAAGTCGCTGACTCTTTTCAAGCCAGACCACGGCAACCCCTTTCTCATTCAGCTTTTTTTGCAATTCCTTTGACAAGGATTCTTTGTGCAGTTTGCAAGAACCGCTCATGGCGCCCACCTGATCGCCTTTTTGTCCGTTCATTTCTTTCACACCGGCTTTTGCGGCGATGCTGACACGCCCACCAAAGGAATGACATCTCAAAATGCACATGGCACAGCCATTTCCGTATTTATGACAGTTAACAGGAGGGCCGGCGGTGCCTGTTGTTTCAACAAATGAATCCCCGTGGAACCGGATGTCTTGCTTGTCCTGTCGTGCAATGACCGCACGGATCCGGCCGGCATCCATTTCAACATCCGTCACCCGCGTTGACAGTTCAATGTGTATGCCCTGCTCCAACAGGAAACGCTTTATTTTTGCCTCCATGGTGGAAACATCGTATAAAGACGCGTGCTGATGGCCCGGGAAGTCGATATTTTCATGAACAAGATTGGTATCAATCAGTTGAAAAAGCTCACCGCCGCCCATGGCGATCATCTCTTCGGTGGCAGTGAACCGGCCGTTGTTACGCATAATTCCCCCCACAAGGCCGGTCCCCAGAAGCATGTCCGTTCTTTCAATCAACCAAACCTCTGCACCCTGCTTTTTCACAGACAGTGCGGCAGCACATCCGGCCCACCCGCCGCCAATGACAACGACTCTCATATGCTTCCTCCTGTGTGTCCATAATAGACGGTCAAGGGTCGATACTCATAAATCAATTATGTGCAGCATTGGTGCCGCATTTTATTATTTAATTAAATGATAAATTAATATAACAACTTTATTTTAAAGAAGAATCTATCATATAATACAATTATTTTTTCTTAAAAAAAAAACTTTAATTAAATTCTTAATTCCATCAGGCTTTTTTTGTCAAGCAAAAAGGTGCAATGCTATTTCAACACATCGTTAACCCGTTAATATTAAATTCAATTCACACAGCATCCATGGCACAAACCCCATGCGCTTAATTTGATTAATTATTTCTGTTTACATACGGTTAAAATGGGATATTATAGACGTTGTGTATACTGGAGGCAGAAATTGATTAAGAAATCCAAAAAAAGACCGGCATCGGATCACACCAAACTTGCCCATGACGGGATAAAAGATCTCTTGTTCAACAATCAGATCGTCCCCGGTCAAAAGATATCCTACAAAGAGATTGCTGACAGACTTGATATGAGTTTAACACCGGTGGTTCAGGCCCTTAAGATTATGGAATATCAAGGCCTGGTAAAACATACCCCGAACAAAGGCTTCTATGCGGTACCATTAAGCCTGCAGGAAATTGAAGAGATCTATGATTTAAGAAAAGTCATAGAAACATCAATGCTGCCCAAAGTAATATCCAACCTGTCGATTGAATCAATCAACCGGTTGAAAAACATTCTAGAAAAAAACAATGACAGGACAATTGATTTAAACGATCGATTGATAATGGATCGGAATTTTCATATCACCCTGTCTTCCATATCCGGCCAGAAAATTCAAATTCAGATTTTACAAAACCTGTTTGATCTACTCTACCTCAAGTATCGGGGCAGTCTTCTGTTTGTTGCATCCGAAACCGTGGTGGGATCCCAGCATCAGCTTATTTTTGAAGCGGTTATCACAAGGGATCTGGAACTTGCCATCAATGCCATGGAGGAGCATTTCACCATCGTAAGCACCAAGGCATTGTCAACCTTATCTCAAATACTGGCTGGTAAAAAAAACCAACCCCCCCAGCCTTTTGATACACGTTAAATCGTCTGCGTGCAGTTCCGGGGTTATACGGGCCGGCCCAGTGCAATCTGTTCAATGGCAGAAAATGCCGTGGCAATGGAAAGGCCTGAACCGGAGCGGGTCCGCATCCAGTCCTGACCCGCCAGGATTGAACCGGCTGCATAAAGCGTCTCATGGGCAGCGCGATTATCCCGGCCAAGGGGCCTGAAGTGGTCATCCGTTGTGATGCCTGCCAGGTTGACGGCATGGCCCCCGGGATCAAAATAGGTGGCTGCATGCCAGTGTTCCCGGTCTGTGGAGTGATCAACCGGCAGATTGAACAGGGGCTCTTTTATCCCTTTTCGATCCGAGATCAGCCCTTTGGATAAAAACCGCCCAGTGGCAAGCAGGCAGGTTGCAGCCTGGATACGGGTTGCCCTGGTGCCCGAATGGGTATGGGTCTCCAGCACAAAGTCTTTTCCCGGGTTCTGGGGAACCAGAAGCACGCGCTGGTCCGGCAATCGGGTTACACAGGTGTCTTCCAGGGCCTTTTTAAAGGTTTCCGAAAGGCGGATGCCGGGCACGGATATGGGGGAGGTTGGAATTTCAAAGAGGTTAACCCCCAGAAGCCCTTCCAGGCGTTTGCGGATTTTGTCAGCCGTGTTGATACCCAGGATGGCAGGAACACCGATGAATTGCTCTCCTTTGAGGTGCGGCCTGACCGCGGCTGCAAATTTGTCCTGGACCTGTTCTGTTTCCATGGCCTGGGCCATGAGGGGGGTAACCAGCTCGGACCGCCCGGACATCTGGGGAAATTCAACGGCTGCAATGCGAATGTTCGGCCAGGTCGATGACAGAACCTGCTGGACAAATCTGGCCCGAAATTCGCGTAACCCGTTAAAATCCAGGAGCAGTGTGGGGTTCTTTTCCCTAAGGGCCGTGACATTATGGGCCATGGTTACAGGATAGCGAAAGGTGGGCTTTGCGGTTCCGAAAGCAGTAAGGATTTGGCTGTTTTCCCGGGCCATGCCGGCATAGGCCAGGCCGTTTTGCCCGAGCACATCCGTCAGTTCTCCAAAGGCTGTTTCAATGGTTGACGGACAAATTTTTGAAAAAGGATGACAGGGCCGGGACGCCTGAATCTTTGCCAGGTCCTGCCAGGGGTCTTTGCAATATCCATTGTCGGGATGGGTCAGCCCCCAAAGGTCCAGCAACCCGCTGGCATATTCAAAGGCGCCTGCCCCGCCGACCAGAACCGCATTTATCCCTCGGTTGGCCGCAAATACGGCACCCGCAAGGCCGGCCATACCCGCTCCGATGATCACAAGATCGGTTTTAAGGCTTGTTTTGTTTTCCATTTGTCTATCCTTTTCTATCCGGGCTGACCATATCCAGGCCAAAAAAAGAACAGAACATGGCTTCGTTCAGCTCCGCCTGGGCCAGCTGGCTGTCCCATAGAACCGGTTTCTGCCCTTTAAACCGTTCTGTGAGTAAATATTTAATATTGTCCAGTCCCTGGCTACCGTTTATATAGGCTTCGTCATACATGAAGCCGGTTACCCTCAGGCTGCAAAAGGTTCCCTGGCAGGCACCCTTTCCCAGGCGGGAGTGGATGCGAAGGGAATTTAAATCCGCCCTCTCCCTGTTTTGTTTCAGCCAGAGAATCAATTCCTTGAAATGGCTTTTGGGCACCATTTCACATTCACACATCATATAGTCCCCGGGGTTTGTCTCCTTTGCCCAGAGTTTGACGGACATGCCCGCTTCGATGAGCTTGCTGGGGGCCTTGGACATTAAGGGGGTTTCTGCCGTGGTGCAGGGGGCTGAAATCTTCAGTTTTTCAACGGCCAGATCGGCTGTTCGTTCAGCCATCAGCCGATAGGTGGTCACCTTGCCGCCTGTGATGGTCACAAAATTATCCACCCCATCCGTTGCATGGTCAAACAGATAAAAGCCCCTGGAAACGGTCCGGTCATCTCCTCTGGTCTCATTTCGGCTGCGCACCAGGGGCCGTACACCGGCATAGGCCCTTATATACCGGGCTGTTTCAAGGCCGGGAACCATCTGGGCGCCCTGGTCAATGAGAAAATCAACTTCGCCAAATTCCGGTCGGATGGACTCCAGGTTGTCCAGGCGGACGGAGGTGGTGCCAAAAATGGAAACCGTTCGGCCGGGCACCAGAATGTCGCCATCGGCCGCCGGTCTGAGCCGGTTGATCACATGGGTGGTGAGCCGGTTGTGGGTGACCAGCAAAGAGCCCTTAGAATAAATCATATCCAGGCCCACGTTTGCCAGTTGGGCCACCATTCCGGCCCAGGCACCTGCTGCATTGATGATCACCCGGGGGGTAATTTTAAAACATTCTCCGGTCAGACAATTTTGGACCAGAACTTTCCGAATGATCTTTTTTTCCAGGCTGAACCCCATGGCCTGGCAGTTGCTGTAGTAGACAGCCCCGTGTTCAATGGCCTGGTTCATGTTTTCAAGGGAAAGATGAAAGGGGTCCACAGAGGCATCGTCTACCCTGAAGACGGCAATGGTGTCCTTGGAAAGCCCAGGCTCAAGCGCCAGGGCTTCTTTTACACAAAGGGGCTGGCAAAAAACCCCGGCCTTTTTGCATAGGCCCGGAAAGGCAGCAACATAGGATTCGTCGTCACCTTTGACCGCCACATAGAGTCCTTTGGTATCCTCAATGCAGTGGGGGGCAATGCGTTTTAGTATCCTGGCTTCCCGGGCGCATTCCGATGCAGAATCAAGATCCGATCCCACATAACGGGCACCCGAGTGGAGCAGTCCGTGATTCCGCCCTGAAGCGCCGTCGTTAATATTTCCCTTTTCAATGACCAGAGACGAGATGCCCCTGAGGGCAAGGTCCCGGGCAATTCCTGTACCGGTGACCCCTGCGCCGATGATCAGTACCTGGGGGGTTAGCTTTTTTTTTACCACAAGATTCTTTTGTATCCTCAATTTGTGTTATCGGGCAATTTTAAATAGTTTTTCCAGAATATTTTCCATGGGGCAAAGCCCGGTAAAGGCTGACTGAAACAGATTCAGGCCTACAAATGCCGTAAACAGATACCAATAGGGGGAAAAAAAATAACCCAGGGCCAAAGAGCCCAGGATGAAGAGCCCGGCAATGGCTCTGATGTATTGTTCCATTTTCATAAATCACCTCATTTCTTCAAATTATTGTTTGTAACCAGCATGGAAAACTCTGCCTGACCTCCCGGTCTGAGCCCCCACCCTGTCCCTTTTTTTGATTTGGAGGGCCCATCCTAGCGATAATCCTTATAATTTATCTTGTATTTCTCGGCCTTGTAGGCATATTTGCGCACGGTAATATGGATGAGCTTGGCAGCCTTATTGATATTACCGCGGGTGTTTTTCAGGGAATCCATGAGGATCTCCTTTTCAAGGTTGGCAACCGCATCTTCAAGGGAGAGGGGCAGGGTTTTGGAGTTGGTTCCCGTCTGGAGGGTGGCCGGCAGATGGTAAGAGTGGATGGCGCCTTCATTGCAAAGGATAACAGCCCTTTCAAGACAGTTTTCAAGCTCCCGGACATTGCCGGGCCAGTGGTATTCCATCATCATGTCAATGGCCGGGGTGGTGATCCGTTTGATTTCCTTTGCATGTTCTTTTCGGTATTTTTCCAGGAAATGGTCGGCCAGAAGGATGATATCGGTTTTGCGCATGCGAAGGCTTGGGATGTAGATGGGAAAGACATTGAGCCTGAAATACAGATCGTCCCGGAATCTTCCCCTCTGCACCATTTCTTCCAGGTTGGCGTTGGTGGCAGCCACAATTCTTACATCCGCTTTGATGGGCTTGTATCCTCCCACCCGCTCAAATTCCTTTTCCTGGAGGACCCGGAGCAGCTTGACCTGGGCGCTGGGATCCATGTTCCCGATCTCGTCCAGGAAAATGGTGCCTTTGTTGGCGATCTCAAATTTGCCTTTTTTCTGATGGGAGGCGCCGGTAAAAGACCCCTTTTCATGGCCGAACAGCTCGCTTTCGATGAGGTTTTCCGGGATGGCAGCGCAATTGATCTTGATAAAGGGCTGGTCGTTTCTTTCGCTGTTATAGTGAATGGCATTGGCCACCAATTCCTTTCCGGTTCCGCTTTCCCCCCGGATCAGGACAGTGGCCGAAGAAGAGGAGACCTGGGAGATCATCTGGAGAACTTCCCTCATCTTGTTGGAATTGCCAATGATATTGGTAAAACTGTATTTGTTTTCCAGCTCGGATTTGAGACGGATATTCTCTGTTTTGAGCTGTTCCTTTTCCACCCGTACGGTTTCTATATTGATCACGTGGTGGGCCACCATGGCTGCCACCACGGACAAAAGCTTTTCTCCTGTCTTCAGGGAACCTTTGCCCTCATAGGGCCGGTCGGCACTGATGGCGCCCACGACCCGGCTGTCTTTTTTTATGGGCACACAGAAGAACGAGTAATCCTGGCCTTCGGCAATTCTGCGGGAATGGGTTTTATCCAGAAACAGGGGTTCTTTGCTGATCCTGGGTACAACCGCCGGTTTCCCCGACGCAATCACCTGTCCGACAATGCCTTCTCCGGGCAGGTATTTGATCTGCCGGGTGGTTTCTTCTGATATGCCATGGGCCATTTCTATGCGGATTTCCCCTGTTTCCCTATTGGTAAGAAAGATGATCCCCCTGATCAGGTTCAAGGATTCGGACAAGACGCTCAAAACCTTGATCAGAGATTTTTTCATGTCCATGTGCTGGTTCAGGGCCTCACTGATTTCATACAAAAGGGAAATTTCTTCAAGGGACTTCATAATGTCTGCTTTAAATATTCCTCATTTTAAAATTTTAATTACGCCTACTTTATTTTATGCTGATCTTCCTATAATATAAGCGTTTATATTATCGCATAAAAAAAGATATCAGAACAGGGATAATGCAGTTCCGGGATGAAAAAAATAACAGAGTCGGAGGGATGGACCCATGAAAAAAAGAGACGATGCCAGAACCCTTGAGGTATTGTTTGAAATATCCGAAGCCGTCACCCATACCCGGGACCTGGATGAACTGTACAAAGCCATTCACACCTCCCTCGGCAAAATCCTCAACGTAAACAATTTTTATATTGCCCTTTATCACGAGGAAAAAGATTCGATCACCTTTCCCTATCATGTGGATGAGAAGGATGAAGTTCCCGATGAGATATTGAATTTCAGTCAAACCGCATCCTTGACCGGACAGGTGATTCAGTTCCAAAAACCCCTGATATTTTTTGAGCAGGACATCATTGATTTTGCCAGGGAGCAGAACAAGGAGATCATCGGCACAGCCAGCAAGGTCTGGCTGGGGGCTCCCCTGAAAATTAAAAACCGGGTCATCGGCGGAATTGCGATCCAGAGTTTTTCCTCGGCCACCGCCTATGATCCCAGTGACCTGGATCTGTTAAATACCATCTCCCAGCACATTGCCCTGGCCATTGAAAGAAAAGAATCGGAAAAAAAGTTACAGACCCAGCAACAGGTGCTCGAGACCATTCTGGAGTCTTCACCTGTGGGAATCTGCCTGCTGGAAAACCGGGTCTTTAAATGGGTGAATGGGGAAATGGTAAGAATGTTCGGATATGCTTCCAAGGAAGCGTTTACCGGGCAGAGCGCCCATATGATTTATGCTTCAAGGAAGGCATATGAAGATACCGGGGCCAGTATTCAGAAGGAGTTGATGCTCAAGGCCCGTGCGGATTTCGATGTTGAGCTCAAACGAAGGGACGGCAGCCTCTTTAAAGCCCATATTATTATAACCGGTTCAAGCCCGGAAAATTGTCCGGCAAACACCGTTGCAATTTTTGCCGATATTTCCCTCAGGGACATCGCCCAACAGGAAAAACTAGCAAAAGAAAAACTTCAGGGGGTGCTGGAAATGGCCGGTGCCATTTGTCACGAAATCAATCAGCCTCTCCAGGCAATTGTCGGGTATTGTGCCCTGTTTGATCCGCCTGAGGCCATTACGGCCAAAGAATTGGAACAGATCAAATACCAGGCCACCCGTATCGGGGATATCACGAAAAGGCTTTCCAAAATCACCCGGTATAAAACCCTTCCCTATCCCGGAGATACCGCAATCGTGGATATCTGGGGATCCAGCAGTTGAAAAAAGCAAGGCCCATGATCGAAGAGTCTTGATTAAATGACGCATTGGTGAAATAATGCGGAGTTCTTATAAATTTTCAGGCGAGGACTTGGGCAAAATGGGTGAAACACAAGCCGTCAGCAGATACAAAATACGGAATCTGGCAGAAACCATTGAGGTGCTGTTTGAAATATCCGATGCTGTCTCCCACACCCGAAATCTGGCTGAGTTGTACAAGGTGATCCATGGTGCCATGGATAAAATTCTCAACGTGGATAATTTTTATATCGCCTTGCTCGACAAAGAACGGGATGCCATCACCTTCCCTTACCATATGGATGAACGGAAAAATATCCCGGTGGAAATTTTAAATTTCAGCCAGAAACCGACAACCACGGGCCTGGTTATTAAAAGTAAAAAACCCATGATGTTTTACGAAAAAGATATCTTAAAAATGGCGATGGAAGTGGGTAAACCCATCCTTGGCACGGCCGCTAAAGTCTGGTTGGGTGCGCCCCTGGTCATAAAAAACCGGGTCATCGGTGCCATGGTGATTCAGGACTATTCTTGTGCAGCCGCTTATGGGAAAAAGGACCTGGTTCTGTTAAATTCCATATCCCAGCATGTGGCCCTGGCCATTGAAAGAAAAGAGGCTGAAGAGAAAATCAAGGACCAGGGCAGGATACTGGAAAAAATTCTCGAGTCTTCCCCTGTGGGAATCGCCCTGGTCCAGAACCGGATATTTCAGTGGGTGAATGGGGAAATGGTCCGGATGTTCGGATACGAAGCCAAAGAGGCCTTTCAAAATAAAAGCGTCCGTATGATTTATCTGGCTGAGGAGGACTATGAATATGCCGGTCAGACCATATATGACAGCCTGATTACCCGGGGAAAGGCAGATTATGAAATAGAGGTGAAGAAAAAAAACGGCGGGCTTTTTCCGGCCCATATCCGGCTCAATTGCACGGACAACGAAGATCCCATGGCCTGGACCATTGCAACGGTTACGGACATTTCCCAGAGGAAGGCCGCGGAAAAGGAAACATATGAACGGGAAAGGCTTCAGGGGGTCCTGGAAATGGCCGGGGCGGTCTGCCATGAAATCAACCAGCCCCTCCAGGCGATTAT
>JAHIVS010000435.1 GCA_018816605.1 Pseudomonadota bacterium | reverse complement strand
TCATGGCTATTGGGGTGTTTCAAATCTTTTTCATTGACCACATGCATGAGGTGCAACTCTCCTATGACCTTGCCCATTTCCTTTAAACTGCTGACGGCCTGTTCACTGCTGGTGGACCAGGAGGTCGCAAAAAGGGGTCTTTTAAATAACGCTTCGGGCACCGCCTTATCTTCCCCCAAATGTTTGAACACCAGGATGGGAATCCGGACCCTCCGGGTTAATTCTGTAATGTCCGACCGGGAATACAGCTGTTCCAGCTTCTTTTTGTGGGACCGGCCAATGACGATCAGGTCCGGTTTTTCCATTTCAATCACCTTCAAAATTTCAGGAATCAGGTCTGACACCTCGATATAAGCGCCCACCTCCATGCCCAGTTCAAAAAGATTCTCTGCCCAATCAATAAAGCGGATATTGGCCGTTTCCTTTAGTTTCACCTCTTCTTCTTTTAAATAACCGCTCCCTCTTTTCATGGACACCTTTTCCCGTTCGATGACGTTCAGAAAAACAACATGGTCAAGGGCGGCCTTTCGAAGGCTCAGTAATGAATTTAATGCATCATAGCAAAGATCTTCAAACTTGGTGACAAACAGCAGTTTCTTTATCTCCATGGTATAATCCTGTCTCCCTTATTCACAATTTTAAAAAAACCGATCTGTTTTTCACCCGATTTTCTTTTGTATCGCCCGAACCAGTTCCTCCGGCTCAACCGGTTTTTCCAGATAGATCTCCGGCCGTGGTATTTCACCCCCCTTGAACTCATCCAGAGCTTTCTGGGACTTCAGAAAGGACTTCAGGGCAATCCCCGTGAACATGATCACGGGGATATGTTTGAGCACATCATCTGTTTTCAGGTGATGGTATAATCTAATTCCGCTACCCCTGGGCATTAGTACATCAAGAATGATCAGGTCCGGCGCGCTTTTTTCAATCATCTCCAGGCCTTCTATGCCATCATGGGCGACCAGGGGGGTATACTGGTTCTCTTCAAGAACCGTGACAACAAACGACCTGACATCGGGATCATCATCCACCACAAGTACCTTTTTATTCATGATTCATCCTCCTTGATATCAACCGTACCCGCTTTCTGATAGGGAAGTCTGACAACAAAACTGGTCCCCTGCCCCAGATGTGTCTTTATCTCAATCGTGCCCTTGTGTTCTTCCACTAATTTTTTGGTTACCAACAGCCCGAGCCCGGTCCCCTTGCCTCCTTTTGTACTGAACATGGGATTAAACAGGCGCTTTTGGGTTTCCTCGTCCATGCCGCACCCATTGTCC
This sequence comes from Pseudomonadota bacterium, assembly GCA_018816605.1. The sequence goes on along the minus strand of JAHIVS010000435.1, from coordinate 6,270 downwards.
CTGATCTCGAAACACATAAAGTTTTCTGTGTCCATGCTGGTTTTGATCAATATTTCAAATGTTTTGGAGGTGTCTTCATCTTCCATGCAGGCATCCATGGCATTGTTAACCAGATTAAGAAGGGCTCTGTGTATGGTTTGGGGATCCAAAATCATTTCACCGACACCCGGATCTGTCTGTTTTAAAATCTTAATATCATTGGCAGCTGCAAAATCAGAAACCAGATCCATCACATCCTCAACGATTTCATTGGGCGAACAGGGCTCAAATTCAGGTTCCCTTTCCTTGGAATAGGTCAACAGATCCTGGGTTAGATCAGAGACCCTGCTTATGTTCTTTTTAATGGTCTCCCATCCGGCTTTCAATTTTTCCGTATTGTTTTTTTTCATTCCCACGTCCACGACATAGGACCCGCCCTTGAGGCCGATGAGAATATTTTTCACATAATGGGCAAGTCCGCTGACGGTCTGACCGACGGCTGCCAGGCGTTCTGACTGGACCAGTTCTTTTTCCAGCCTTTTGATCTCAGTGAGGTCCTGGAAAAAATTAACAATCCCCATGAACTCGTTGTTCTCACGGAGCACATTGGTGGCATACTGAACCGGAATCTTCCGGCCATCGGTTGTCTGCAGCACCATCTCTTTCCAGGGCATATCTCCGGGTTCGGTCTTTTTCTTTGCCTCGGCCATGAATATACCGGCAATATTCGGGGTATAAAGGTCCTGGATGGTCATTTTATTTCTGACATTACTGGGCTTTTCGCCGAATATACTGGCTGCCGCCGGGTTATACACCACAATTTTCCAATCCTGGTCAAAGGCAACAATGGCATCATTGCTGCTGTGGATCAGCAGTCTTTGAAAATTGGATTTTCGCCTTATTTCCCGGGTTGCCTCTGCAATTTTTATCTCCAGGTTTTTGGTATACTCTTCCAGCCGTTCCCGGATATGAATTTTTGCCTTTGCCCGCTCAAGGGCAATGGCCAGGGCTTCATCCCGGACCGGCTTGTTGATAAAATCACTGGCCCCGAATTGAAGGGCCGTGATGGTGGAATCAATATCCCCATGCCCGGTTACAATAATAACTTCGGTCTCTATATTGATTTCTTTTATTCTTTTCAACAATTCAAGCCCGTCCATTCCCGGCATTTTGATATCGGTCACCACAATATCCGGGGACTCTGACTTGAACACTTCCAAGCCCTGCTCGCCATTAAAGGCTGTAACCGTTTCATACCCATCACTTTTCAACGACATGGACAAGAGCCGAACGATTATCTCTTCATCATCCACAATCAGTATTTTATTGGCCGACATAATGCACTTCCCCTATTCGATTATAGGAAATTTAATGGTAAAACAGGCGCCCTCACCCTCCACACTCTCAATTTCAATGATCCCGCCGTAGTCTTTGATAATTCCGAAGCTGATACTGGTGCCGAGCCCGGTTCCCTTTCCGGTCTCCTTGGTGGTAAAAAAAGGTTCGAAAATTTTTTGTTTAACCGTATCGCTCATGCCGATTCCGGTATCTGAAACCGTTGCAATCACCTCTTTTCCCTGGGCCATTGTTTTGATGATCAGCGTTTTCTCCACAGGCCCTTCTGATCTGTCCGATTTTTCATCCATGGCATCAATGGCATTGGTCACCAGATTGATAAAAACCTGCTCAAGGCGGTTGTGTTCCGCACGGATCTCCGGCAGATCCGGGTCCAGATCCAGGGCAACGTGTACGGAATGAACCGTTAATTGGTGGCCCAGAACCTTAAACACATCTTTGATGGGATCATTGAGGTTTAATTTTTTCAAGTCCCTTTCCGATTGCCTTGCAAAATCCCGCACATGCTTGATCACCCCGGAAGCCCTGGCAACATTATCGATAATATCCTTGGCCATCATGCTCAGTTCATCATCGGGAATGGCAATCCCTTTTTTAATCATCTTCAACATCAGATCTGCGCAGATCTGAATCACATTCAGGGGCTGATTGATCTCATGGGCCATACCGGCCGCCATGGTCCCCAGGGTGGCCAGTTTCCCGGCCTGGATAAGCTGGGTCTCCTTTTCAACACTTTCGGTAATGTCGGTTGTGGAAGCGATGAGCACATCCCTGTGACTATAGGTGGCATTTACCACCTTCATGTTCACAAAAAAAGCGGTCTTTGGTTTTTTATAATGACGTTTTTTGGTAAATAAAATGGCCTTGCCTGTTTTAAGCCCCTTTAACCCCGCTTTAATGGTTTCATCTCCCTGGTCGCCCATCTCCAGAAAGGGACGGCCCAAAAGCTCAACTTTGGAATACCCGTAATCATTTTCAACCCGATGGTTAATATCCAAAATTTCAAGGGTCTGCTGATCAATGATAAAAATAGGATTGGGATTGTTATTGAACAGGGACCTGTATTTTTCCTCAGAGGCTTTATATTTTTCATAGAGCTTGGACAATTCCTGGTCCTGGAGCTCTATCTCCTGGTGGGCTTTTTTATCTTCCGTCTGGTCCCTCAGGGTTTCAATGGCACCGATGATCTTGCCATCCGGTGATTTTATCGGGGCTGCCGTGAAAAAAATCCATTTGCCGCTCTCGCCCAAATGGGGGAAGAATTCTTCTGCCTCATAGGCCTCTTTGATAATCTTGGATTTCCGCCAGGAGGACCCGTAATATTTTCTGACATCTTCCTCGGACATCTGCCCTACGATCACATCGGCCATGGTCGGCCGTTTGGCCGAGCGAAACGGCACCCATTGGCGATCGGTTCCCACCAGCTCATAGGCATTGTGGCCTGTGAGTTCCTCACAGGCCCTGTTCCAATGGGTAAGGATATGCTCGTTGTTAATGATAAAGGTGGGGATCATACTTCCCTGGATGATCTGGGACAATTCCTTTTCCACTTCCATCAGATCTTCTCTTTCGGTCATTAAGAAAATATTTTTCTGATCCGATATCTCAATCATGCGATTTGAAAAATCATCAAACAGGCCGACAATATCTTCCCGGCAAACTTTTGTGTTGCATATTTTTTCCCGGATCTGGATCTTTTCTTCTTCGGTTTTCAAAAAACTGATGAACGACATGGCCCTGTAAGTATCCAGATCTATAATACTCACCCGCTCTGAATTGACCTTTTCCAGAATACAGGCCAAAATTTCATCATTTTTCAACTTTAAAATCAGATCCACATTTACAAGATTGCACACCTGTGCATAATCTGTGGTTGTGGGAATTTTCATTTTTTGAGCCCGGGCAACACCTGCGGTATTGGCCAGGGTATCTGCCACCATCAAAACCTGGATATTCAGCGTTGCCAGTCCCGGGCCGGTTAAGATATCCAGTATTTCAGCACAGGGGTCACTGCCGCCGATGATGGCTATTTTCAATCCTTTGAGGTTAAAATTCATGGATAACTCCTTCTGTGTTATTCCAGGCAGTATATTAAAAGAAAATAAAGGTGACAACCACAAAGGTTGGGATTAAAAAGACCAGGGAGTACTTGAAGATGTAGCCGAAAAAACTTGGCATAGTCGTTCCTGCCTCGGTGGCGATGGAACGGACCATGAAATTGGGTGCATTCCCGATATAGCTGCAGGCGCCAAAAAAGACGGCACCGGTTGAGACCGCCTGGAGATAAACCGCTTTTTCGGTCATCAGAAGCGGAACCGCCTGGGCTTCGGTCATGCCGGCATAAAAACCGCCCAGGGCGGTATTGAAAAAGGTCAGGTATGTGGGGGCATTGTCCAGGAAAGCAGAAAGTATCCCGGTTACCCAGAAATAATGAAACGGCTCCTTTACCGCATTGATAAGAAAGGCAAACGCCCCGTCGGGACCTGCCTTTAGCAGTAAGAGACATGGAATCATGGTAATAAAGATCCCGATGAACAAATAGGCGACCTCAATAATGGGAAACCAGGAAAACTCATTTTCTTCCCGGAGGACTCTGGGCGTCGCCCAGAGGGACCCGATTCCGAAAACCACCAGCAGTCCATCTCTGAGCCAGTCCTGGACAGCCCTGTGGACCCCGAGGGTGGAGACTTCTCCCAGATCAACAATGCCGCTCATGAGGACAGCACCGACAATCCCGCCAAGGAAAATAAAATTTTGGATTCCGACCAGGCGCAGGGGTTTTTTCTCTCCGTCGTCCGGAGCTGCGACCTTCTCTTTTTTATAATGATAGGTATCCAGACAAAAATAGATCACCAGGAGGATACCGGATGTAACCAGCATATGGGGAAGAATTTTAAGGGTCCAGAAAAAGGTCACCCCATGGAGAAATCCCAAAAACAAAGGCGGATCTCCCAGGGGGGTTAAGGCCCCTCCGATATTGGCCACCAGAAAAATAAAAAACACCACCATAAAGGTTTTATTTTTTCGGTGTTCATTTGCCCGCAGAAAGGGGCGGATCAGCAGCATGGCGGCACCTGTGGTCCCCATCCAGGAGGCCAGAAGGGTCCCGATCAGAATAATGAAGGTATTGACCAGAGGGGTTCCCCTCAGGGTCCCCCTCAGCAGAATCCCGCCTGAAACCGTAAAAAGCGCCCACAATAAAATGATAAACGGGACATAATCCGCCAGAATGATATGAAAAATTTCATATACGGCAAGCCCTTTGTAGATCACAACAAACGGAATGGCCAGGCTGGCCGCCCAGAACGCGGAAATCTTACCAAAATGATGGTGCCAGAAGGTCCCGGCCACCAGGGGAAGGAGCGCGATGGACAAGAGCATACATGCGAAAGGAATACAGCTGGACAATGGCAGCGTCTCTCCCAGATTCACATGGTTTTTGGCACCGTGTTCCCCCTGGTTTGTGTCCGGTTTTGCCCCGTTTGCCGGTTGCACCAGAACCTCCAGCGTATAATGGTCTGTCCCTTTAATGCTCTTTTGGGCGTTGGCGCTCTCTGTGGCCAAAACCCTTGCCGGAAGAAGGAGTAAAGCGAAAAGAATAATGACAATTACAGTTTTATCCACGTTCATAGATCCACTTCCTCCTGGTTTGCCGGATGCCGTTCAATCGTTGAATCTTCTGGTTCGGACAATTCATTCGAATGTGCATATCTCTTCGAAAAGCAGGTTTTCGCCTGTCTCTCATCGGATATTTGATGAACAAAAACGTATCCAAAGCACTAATCAATAATATCCAAAATGTCAAGGTCTAAAAAGAAGGGGCCCGGTTCAAAGAAACCCGGAGGGCAAAAGGGGCATGAATGCAGGACCCCTAAAAGTTTTCTGACCCTGGGGTTATCGGAAAGATGCCAATGGAAAGCGCAGCACAGAATCCTTTCCTGAAAGCGTCAGCCGGTCTCCTATCTTTTCATTGAACACGTATGTTCATTAACATTTTTTGTTTTCCATTGCAGCTAGCTTCAAAAATCCATTTTACCGCAAATGAGGAAATAATATCAGACGGTTTTTGTTCTAAGAAAAAATGCCGCACCCGGCTGGGCTATGGGTTCCATGGCAATGAGCCTATATTCCAAAATGCTGTCTTCCCCAGTCCCGCATCCTCATTACGATGCTTCTCAGGCCTTCTCCAACTTCTGTAAGCGAGTATTCCACTTTGGGAGGAACCGCAGCAGATACCTTACGATGTATATTTCCATCTTTTTCAAGTTCACGAAGTTGTTGGGTCAGAGATGATACAGAATCACTCCTTTTTATTTTCCACCGATCACTTGCAAAGCCGCTTCCACCGGACATCCTTGGTTGCATTTATATGTGTCGTGACCCATTGATTTTTCCCATTCGGATACTCCTGGAATGGGATACGAAATGCCTTGTCAGCCGTGAGGCAGGCACGATGATCCATGGGTATATCGAGTCGTTGCTCTTAGGAAAAGAACCCGTCCTTCCGCACAGAGATAAGATCACCGATCCGAAGGCCACCGAGGACATCTGTGACAAGATCATGAAGCTGGCGGTGACAACGTGTGGAATAGGCAAGCTGGCGGTTGAAGAAATCCTGGATCTGTACGAGATTGTCGGCCTTGAGAATATCGTTGCATCAATCAAGGCCGGCATTGCAACTCTTGTCGATGTGCAAGCGATCAACAATGCGACTGGGCAGCAGGCAATCCTGGACTGGAAGTCCAATGAAAAGATTGGCCTGTCGAATCGGTGGAGAACAGGATCCGGGCCATGCTCTGTCCTGGAAGACTGCAACTGTGAGGAGCGACCTGAAAATGCCATATTCTTCCCGGTTTGAAGCTGTAATTTTTTCTTTTCATTTTCTTCCGGATAATGATTTTTTTTAAACAAATTTTCTTCATCTTCTTCCCGTTT
>JAHIVS010000434.1 GCA_018816605.1 Pseudomonadota bacterium | reverse complement strand
TAGCATTCCGGGAAGACGAGAGCAGGGTAAGAAAAGGCTCGGCCCCGGAGAATTTTGCTGCCATACGGCATATTGCCTTAAATTTATTACGGAATAATAAAACCTTCAAAGGAAGTGTAAAAACGAAAAGATTGAATGCCGCTTTGGACCCGAAATATTTGGAGGAAGTCATGTACGGGTGATCATTACCCGGTACCAACGCCATAGGGACCTTATAATATTTACTTGCGTTAGCCCTGGGGTTTTTTACTTTTTTTGATGGTGGATTGGGGATGGGAATCCGAGGCCTGCTGTCATAAAAGAATTCAGGCAAAATGTTTTTAAATACAAATTGTACTTGCCTGTCAGACGTGAAAGGCTTAAAATAGAGAATGAAACAACTGCTCCTGCTTTTTATTTTTTTCTCAATGGTAAGCCTGGTTGACGCAAGTCAATTGTCCAGAACAAAACCGATGCTGCCGCTTCAGGTGGGTGCGGAGAGCATCATACCCTTATGGGATCTTGCGGATACTGTGCTTCAGCAAAATCTTGAAAAGGTTTTGTACAAAAATCATACCTGGCAGCAAATGATCCAAAAAAAAAAAATGACCGTTGGCATTGTGGATCTGACAGATCCGAGCAAAGTCCATTTTGCATCGGTAAACGGGGATGAGATGATGTATGCGGCCAGCCTTCCCAAGCTGGCCATTCTGTTGACCGCATTTTATTGTTTTGAAAACAAGATCATCAAGCAGACTCCTGGGGTGATGAAAGATTTGGCCCTTATGATTCGAAAATCCGATAACCAGGCTGCCAGCCGGATGATCGAACGGGTCACCATGGAGAGAATCCAGAAGGTGTTAACCATGGAGTGTTTCGGTTTCTACGACGAGGCCCATGGCGGCGGTCTGTGGGTGGGGAAAAAATATGCCCGGTCCGGGAAAAGAATGCCGGAACCCATGAAGGGGCTGAGCCACGCCGCCACCGCATCCCAGGTCTGTCGATTCTATTATCTTCTTGCCATGGGGAAGCTGATCAGCCGGGAAAGAAGCCGTGAAATGCTTGGGATTCTTGTTAATCCGGGCATAGATCATAAATTTGTCAAAACCCTCCGGAAAATCTCCCCGGATTCCACCCTTTTCAGAAAGTCCGGTACATGGAAAACATGGCATTCTGATTCCGTTCTGGTGTGGGGGAGTGGATGGCGCAGGTATATTGCCGTCGCCTTGATCGATGATCCCCAAGGGGAGATGATTCTTCGACAACTTATCCCTGAAATTGAAAAGACGCTAAAACTGGCCGCAAAAAAGTCGAAATCAACGTCGATCGCCCTGGGTAATTTTCCGCAGGAGGAAAGGGGATCTGGCGGGGGGGCGCCGATCATGACGCATGATTTTTTCTAAGAAATCCCTGGGATGGCAACCGGCAGGTATTTATCTGATGACCCGGTTGTTTGATATCCGGGAAGGGGAAGTTGCGCGATCCCTGTGGATGTTCCTTTATCTCTTGCTTTTCATCACCGCCCTCATGATTGTGAAGCCGGTGAGCAACGCCTTGTTCCTGAACCAATTTGGTGCGCGACAACTTCCCTTTGCCTATATGCTCACCGCTTTTTCAGCGGCCAGTCTGTTGATGATATATTCCACTCTTCTAAAAAGAATTCCCCTGGACAGGCTCATGAAAACCACCCTGGTTTCAGCCATTTTCCTATTGGTGATTCTGTGGGTGTTTATTCATTTTAATTGGGTCAAGGATGTTTTCCTGTATCTTTTTTTTGTGGGTGTCGGCCTTTTTGCCCTTGTCTGCGCATCACAGTTCTGGCTGGCCGCCGGCATTTTTTTTAATGTCCGGGAGGCAAAGCGGCTGTTTGGCCCCATCGGTTCCGGTGCCATTATCGGCGGGATTGGGGGCGGCTATATCACCAAGATACTTGCCGCTTCCTGGGGCAGTGACAACCTGATCCTCATCTCAATCGTCTGTCTGTTTTTTTGTATCTTGATTATTGAAAGGCTGTGGCGGGACAACGGGCGGAAAGAATCAGAAATCAAGAACGATTTAAGGGGGCCTGCGACCATCGACGGTCCAAGCCCCTTTTCCCGGATCATTCGATCAAAACATTTAAGTTATCTTGCGGCCATCCTCGGCATCAGTGTCATTGTTTCAAGGCTTGTGGATTATCAATTTAATGCCATTGTTTCCGCACAGATCCATGACAAAGATCAGCTGGCGGCTTTTTTAGGGTTTTGGATGTCCAACCTGAATTTTTTATCCCTTTTGGTCCAGCTGTTTTTCACCCGGAAAATTGTGAAAACCATGGGGGCAGCCTCCTCTCTGTTTTTTCTTCCGGCAGCGGTTCTGGGCGGTGCGGTCCTGACCCTTTTTCATCCGGTCCTCTGGTCTGCAGTGACGATCAAGCTCAGCGAGGGCGGATTTAAGAACTCTTTGAACAAATCCGGTATGGAACTTTTATTTCTTCCCATCCCCATTCAAATCAAAAATCAGGCCAAGGGCTTTATCGATATCTTTGTGGACAGCCTGGCAAGCGGGATCGGCGGTCTTCTCCTGGTGTTCCTCGTTTTCGGCATCAATATGTCACCAGCCCATATCAGTCTGGTGATTCTGTTGCTGGTGGTGGTCTGGTTTTTCCTGATCAAACATGTCAAAAAAGCGTATATCCAATCCTTCAGGGAGAAATTTGAATTTGAGTCCGATATGGCAATCCACCCCCTTGGCCCTGTTCTGGACAATGAACCCATGATCGGTGAAATTATCGAAAGGCTTGAGGGGAATGATGACCGCCAGATATTAAAAACCCTTCACATCATCACCCAGTTTCACCATGAGAAATTGTCCTTAAGTTTGGTCAAGCTTCTGGATCATCCCCTTACGGAAATAAAAATAGAAGCGCTCAAACAGCTGTATTTTTCAAAAAAGACAAAGATAATTGGACTGGCCGGAAAATTGAGCCGTTCTGACAGCCTCCCCCTTGCATCCGAGGCAATCCGGTATCTTTTTCATCACTCACAAGACCCCTACCAGTGCCTGAGAGGGTTTCTGGAGGATTCTGATTACCATGTTCAGGGGGCGGCATTGCTTTGTCTGGTAAGAGAATCCCGGAAAAACCGGGTCTTGAAAAAATTATTCATGCCGGAACATTTCATTGAAAATCTTTTCTCCCAGATCCATTCCCATAAAGATCCGGAAAAAATATTTTTCACAAAAAAGATCTGTATCCAGGCCATCAGCATGGGGGATGATTCTGCCCTGTATCCCTATCTGTATATTTTCCTGGAGGATCCGGATCAGGCGGTGGTAATAAATGCCATTCAAGGCGCGGGACAAACCCAGCATTCTGAGTTTATTCGGGTTTTGCTTCCCTTCCTGGGCAAAAAACAGGCAGTGGGGGAGGCGGCCGCCAACGCCCTGGCAAATTATGGTCCCTTGATCCTAGATTTTTTGAGTGAGGGGTTGTCCAACAATTATATGGCATACCCCATTCGAAAACATCTTCCGGCGGTCATCGCCTCCTTTGAAACCCAGAAAGCCGTGGATATTCTTTCCCGGCATTTGAGGCAGCAGGATCTGGGGTTAAGGTACGAGGTGATCCGGGCCATGAATAAATTGAGGCTCAAATCAAATACCTTGTTATTTGACAAGGCCGGGATTGTGTCGAGAATCAAAAAAGAAACCCGGGAGTATTGGGAGATGCTGTTGATTCTATACGCACAAAAGCAGATTGACCCAATCGGGGCAAACAATGTTCCCGGTATCTCAACGGCAAGGGAACAATTGATTAACGCACTTGAAACCGGCCTGGATGAAAGTCTTGAAAGAGTGTTCCGGCTGTTGGGTCTGAAATATCCGCCTGTTGAAATATTTAATGCCTACAAGGGGCTTTACAGCAACGACAGTGAAACCCGCCTGAATGCAATTGAATTTTTAGACAATGTGTTGGATATAAATCTGAAGAATGTGATCATGCCGGTGGTTGAGACCGGCTGCGGTATGATGGAAGGGCCGGTGATTCCCGGGGAAGGGGAAATCCCGGAGGCCTTTGAATCCTATCTTTCCCTTCTCCAGGGCCAGGATGATTTTCTCAAGGAAAAAACCCTGTATCTTTTGTCTTTTATGGCAGATCCGAGGTATATTCCCCACATTGCAAAATTGTTGAACAGTCCGGCAAGGGGGGTCCGGCAGATGGCGAAAACTGCACTGAAACGATCCATTGGATCCCCGGCCGCCGGGCAGGGGGAAACTCATGTTTCCGGGACCTGAACCCCATGATCAAAATGAAAAGGGTCCAATGAAAAAGAGAGTGGCGTTAGGGTTGAAGCGAAAGCTTCATCAATGCCTCTATCTGGGTTGCCAGGGTTTGATGGTCAACGGCTGAGTTCTTTTTTAGAACGTTGGACATCAGGGCCACCATATAAATCCTGTTATCCGGGTGTTCGACAATCACCACCGAGTTCATGAAATTATCCAGATTGCCCATATATTTTTTACAGGTAAATCCCGGTTCCGGTCCGCACCGGTAAAGGCTGCCGGACTTGAAATACAGGGCCGCACCCGCAAGTGCCGGAGATGATCCGTAGCGGATTCGTCTGGCCGTGGTGTACATCAGCCGTTTGATTTCAAGACTTGACCAGGGGTCCACAATCCTGCCCTGTTCCATGGCCAGCAGATATTTCAAAAGACCCAGGGGAGATGCCATGCTGTCTCCTTCACCCGGGATCATTTTTTTCCCCTGGCGGGTAAAAAAGTTTCCCAGGTGAAATTCTTCCCGTGAAATGTTAAGTTTGAGCAGCGGTTCATTCACGACGGTTGCGGCCAGGGCCGAGAGCTCTTTTTTCGGGAAGGTTGAAAAAAAAGTGTCTTCGGCCTGGCGGGACGGCGGATAGGCGTGGTTGAAATGGCGCATGAGAATCAGCTCTTTCCAAAGGGTGCTGGCGGCGGCATTTGCGCTTGCGGAAATCATGTGGTCTGCCCATTCGTAGAGGGAAAACACATCCCCCTGCCGGGCAGGTCGGCTGGAAAAACTATGGGTGCCCGGTTCAAAAATCGGGATTTCGTGGTGATCGGTTTCGATCCAGGGGCCTGCAGTGACCATTGTGTTTTTTAAAAGTGCCTGTCTTTTCTCAATGTCGTCGGGGAAAAGACGCTGGAGCTCATTGAACAATCCTGCGGCAACGGCCAGTTTACCGACACTGCCCACGGCAAATCTGCGGGTGGACTGCCTCAGGGCAAGCCTGACCGGGCGGCCCGGTGAGATATCAAGAAGGGCAAGGGAATAACTTTCATCCCGATCCGGGAAAAGTGCATCCACCTGCTGCTGTAATTTTGCATCCATCAAGGGCGCGGTATCGGCCAGATTTACCGCCAATGCCTCTGGGTGCAGATAAATAGCCTCGGCGGTCAGGCAGGCTCCGGGGGACAGAGCAGGGCCTTTTAGCGTCCGGGCCTTGATAAGTTCCAGCCGGTTGAGTCTGCGGATTCCGGTTTGGGCAAACCCGTCCAGGGGATAGGCATTTAGTGCTTCCGGCACCAGCATCGTCATCAGCAGCAGCAGCAATGGGCATAAAAAGAGCCTTCCCGGAATCTGGTTTAAAACATTCATTTGTTTTTCCTTTCCTTAAAAACCAATTGTTTGATCCAGAAAAACCGGGGGGGTCCCTGAATCGTTTTTGTCCAGGTTGAGCAGATAATTAAGGGTATTGGCCCTTTTGTTTTCCACAAAGGGGCGAACCTGGAACAGATGCATTCGGTCATTTTTAAAACCCAGTTCGATATCAAAAGGCCCCTTGCCGTCAATGCCGGGGGTGCCGGGCAGTACCCGGCGAAGGGTTTGTACAAGTTTTCGGATCTGCAAAAGATCTTGGGCGTTCAGGATGGGATGGTCAAAACGGACAAATTGTTTCTCTATTCCCCCGGCCTCGGCCAGCCGGGTAGAAATCAGTTCCCTTGCCGGTGACAGCAAAATATTTTCACCTGCATCCGTGAGAAGGTAGGTTTCCGCGGTCTGGCCGTCCACGGCGCCGCCCACCCCCTGGCTGAAAGCAACCGTGATGTCTTGGGGGTCATTGGAGACAATCCCGTGGGTGATGACCACACCGGATTTTTCAACATTTATCGATGGCAGCAGCAGAATCGAGGGAAACACATTTTCCGGGTTTTGAAGATATTTCTGGCGCCACAAATAGCTTCTCTCCTTGTAGGGAGAGGCCCACACCTCTCTTATCCCCTGAAATAAAAGTTCCCTGTCCCGGATATTGAACAGTGTCAGGTTCAGGCCGGCCCCGGTAAATTCCGGTATATCCTCCATATTGGTATCGCTTCTGATAAAGACCGGAACCTTGCCCAATGATTTTCTAAAGGTGGTGTCAAACAGGGCGGACAAGGTGGTTTCAAACCCGGGCAAAAAGGGCATGGTGCGGATGGCGGCCTGGAGATCTGCCAGGGTGGCAATCAAATCGGTCTCTTTGACGGAAGGGTCAGACAGTGCGTTTTTCAAATACTGCCAATATGTTGTGTTTTTGCCCGGCATGGCCTGGTCCATGTGATCCCGGAAAATGCCAAAGGGGAGCACGATTCCATCGATAACCTTGTCCGGAAACAGAGATTTCAGCTGGCCCAGATTGGCGGCCTTGGGGCCGCAGATTCTTCCGGAATCCGTTGCACTGATCAGGCTTAAGGGGATGGGGGTGTTCTTCTCCAGCTCAATTTTTTCCACCGGCACCCGAAACAATTCGGATTTTCTTTGGCGGGTTTGGATCAAGGCCTGTTCCGTTTGGGTGAGATCACTTTCAGTCTTGAGCACCACCGCCCCCTTCTGGGAAACCGCATAGAATATTTTTTGACCGGCATAGGGCAGGAGCCGGTCCAGGGTCTGGGCGGTAATGATGGTATTGGGAATCCCCAGATTCCTTGCCAGCAGCTGGATGTGGGATACGGGATTTCCTTCGGAGACCGCCAGCATGCCGGACACGGGCTTCAGCTCCGATGGAATGGTCTTAAACACATAGATTTTTTTTGAATCCATTTCCATGGTGCTGTCGGCGCTGCCGGAAAGCACTTCCAGAATCCCATGGGCCACGCCGGGGTTCACCCCCCGGACGCCCTGGGAATCGATTCCCGGCGGCAGATGGTTGGATATCCCGGCCGAGGCCTGGGCAAATCGTGTCAGCTTGCCGACGGCAGCGCCCAGGGGGAGAAGAAGGGAGGACCGGATCCGGTCATCCACAAACCCCTGGGCCAGGGGGGCAAATGGCTGGTACAAGGTAACTTCGGGCAGATAGGTTGCCCGCACCATGGATGCGCCCCAGTCCACGACCCGCCGTATTTGTTCTGCCTTGAGCTGGAACTGGCTGAATCCCATGGGATTTTCGTTTGGGGCGAACCCGTAGGCTTGTGCTGCCGTCCATTCCGCAATTTCCATATATCCGCAGCCGGCTGCCGCCTTTGAAAGAATGCGGCATTTCTCGAACAGGTCTGCCAGGATCAGGGGCTGCCAGTTTCCAATGGAAGAAAACAGATGCTTTTCAAGGGCCAGAGATAAATTCATCAGGGAAAGCCTGAGGCCAGGCGGTGCAGAAGACATGTGGCTGCGAATACCAAACAGCAGATCTGCCATGTCCTGGTAAGGATTTGATTCCCTGTCAGAAAATCGGGCCTTGGGTTCAAGGCTTCGGTCAATGGAAAGGCCCAGGGACTTGATGGGCCCAGACAACTCGGGAATCCGGGCGATTTTTCCAGACAGCCGTTTTTTAATGATTTCTATCCGGGAAGAAGCATATACGGCCTCAAGATCGGCTGTCAGCTGGGCAAACAGTTCTTTCTGGCGTTCATCCAGCGAGTGGTTTCGTTTTTCCAGGAATGCCTGAACCTTTGCGGTATCATTGGAATCCGGCTGGCCATGGAGTTTTATCCGCAAATCCATGAAATCCGGCAGTTGATCAGACAATGTTTTGGAAACCGCCCGGATGGTTTCCAACCGGTTTTTGTTCAGTCCGGGCTGGGGAATTGTCCGGCAGGCTTCCCGGACCAGGAAAAATTGTCCGGAGACGGCATCCTGATCCGCCAGCAGTCCGTTCAGGAAGCCTTCCCCCCAGGCATTCTCGTCTTCGGCCTGGACAGCTCCCCTGTAATACCTTGCCTGTTGGTAAATCCATCCGTCGTCGGCCAGGAAAAGATATTGGATCAAGGCATATTGCTTGAGCCTGGAATGAAATCCCGGTATATCCCAGATCTCCCCATGGCCAAGACCCGCAAGCTGCGTGCTCAGGTATATTTTTTTGTCTTGTTCAAGTCTTAGGACCCGGTCTTTGAGAACCCCGTGCTGGATACCGCCGGGGGCCGGGCATCGCTCCTGGGCGGAAAGAACCTGACCATCCTGGCAGAACCATTTGATGCCCTGGAAAGGCCCCCGGGGATCTTTTTTTAACTCCTGGACCCATTGAAGCATCTGGTTTTCCGGTTGTGTCGGCGCACCGAAACAGATCCCGGCGGAAGCGGCCAGAACAAGTCCTAGGATAAAAACAAAAACAATAAATCCGGATTTAAATTTTTTCATTACTAAAATTTCTCCAAACGTTTTACCCGGGAAGATAACAAAGGTGCCCAGACCTGGGCCACCAGGGTATTTTAGCGGGCCGCAATAAAACAAGTTTTCTTATGGAGCGCTGCCTGTTTTTACCGGCAGTTCCAGCCGGGCCGCCCATTGGGTCCATCCGGCATCATACCACAGGACCCGGCGGTATCCCAGCAGGCGTTTCAGAACAAAAAAGGTCTGGCTGGTTTGATGCCCGGTTCGGCAATGGAGGATAACCAGTGCGTCTTTTGACGGGATGATCTGTTCATAGGCAGCTTTGAGCTCTGAAACCGGCTTGAAAGTAAAAGCGTCCGGGGTTTTTACCGTGTCCCGGTCAAAGGGGCGGTTGATGGCCCCGGGAATGTGCCCCGGGCGGGCTTCGTCTGATTTTTCTCCGGTATAATAGGCCGGGGGCCGGACATCTATAATGAGGGCTGTTTTGTTCTGCACATGGGAGAGAAGGGTCTGATAATCGATGGTAAATTGATCCTTGTCCGTCGTTGGATAGCGGGTGACGGGTGTTTCAGGCAGACGGGCATCAATGGGAAGACCCATGGCGTTCCAGCGCATAAATCCACCGTCAAGCAGGGCATAGTTTGGGTGTCCGAGCCGTTCAAATCCCATGCCAGCCAGGGTGGCATCCTGTACCTTGTCCCCATAAACCAGCACCACAAGGGTTTGTGGCCGGATCCCCATTAAGGACAGGTGGGCTGCAAGCAAGGGTGCCGGCAGGAGGCAGGCGGGAACCCCCCGGATGTTGCCCCTCAGGCTTTCCACATTCAGGGCCAGGGAGCCCGGGATATGGCCGGTATTGTATTCCGGCTGGCTGCGCAGGTCGATCACCCTCAGATCGGTTTCGTTTAAATGGGTCGAAACCCATTGGGGGTCGATGGTGCCGGGAAGGGTCACGCCTGTGATGATGGAATTTTCCATGCCGCCATCTGTCCCCGGGTCAGCAGAGGGAGCCAGAAAAAATAGCCGCCATTGATTGATCTTTAGGGCATGGGATGCCGGGATGGGTTCGGATCGAAGGGAGACGGGTGTCAGACATCGGCGGATAAATCCGTCCAATCCGTCGGTGAGCAGATAAACATTGTTAAATCCCAGACGGAAAAGGGCGTCCCGGGCCTGGGCCGGGTGGGTCATCCCGTTGGAATACAGCACAATCATCCCCTGATTCCGGTGGGGGGCCAGCTGGTCGGCAAGATCCTTCAGGGGGATATGGCGGGCAGTTTTGATATGATAGGTTAAAAATTCGGGTTCAGACCGGACATCCACCAGCACCAGATCTTCCTGGCCGGCCACCAGCCGTTGGGCCAGCTCTTCTGGCTCCATATGATCCAGGGCAGCGTCGACCTGGGCCAACAGCACCTGTTCCTGTGCGGCGGATGCATCGGACCTGGCCTGTGGCGATGCCGCCTTTGGGTTTGTGCGAGAAGAGGGAGCCCCCCCAAGGATGAAAACTGCAAACCCGGCAATCACCAGGACAAAAGAGAATTGTTTTAAAAAATTTGAGTGTAAATAGGCGCTTTGACGGGTCCTGGTTTTTTCGATCAGTTCCATTGCACAGAATACCGCGATTCCCATGAGGACAAAGACAAGGACAAACCAGTCCCTGGACAGTCCTAACGACTGATAGACAAATGCTGTTTGCGCGTTCCCAAGCTCGTACAGCCCCTGTACCCCGGCATAGGTTTCATTGAATAACAGACTGCCGCCAAGGGTTCCCCCGAGAAAAACAAGGGCATCCCATTTTCCCGAAGCCGCCCCAACCGCCGCCGTGCCCGGGCACCAGCCCCCCATGACAAACCCGATTCCAAAAAGAATACCTCCCAGGATCTGGGGTGCATACACCGTGGGGTTCAGGTAAATGGCATCCTGGGTGATCAGCCCGAAGCGCAAGCTCAGGCTGATGCAGATGATGGCGGTGATCATGGCGGTGAACATCACCTTAATCACCGCCATATCTTTAAAATAAAACACCCCTGAAAGTCTCCGGGAGCTGCCGAACCCTGCTCTTTCCAGGGCGATTCCAAAGAAAATACCAATGATAAGGGACATGAAAAGAGCCTTGGACGAATCCAGTTGGCCAAGGCTGAAAAATGTATCAATCATTCCATTGCCTCCTCACAAAATAGGCGGCTGCATATCCGCTGGCAAACAGGCAGATCAGGAAAACAAAACTGCCGGTGAGCAGGAGTGCTCCTCCGGTCAGTGCCTGACCCGAGGTGCATCCCTGGGCAAGGCGGCTGGCATATCCCACCAATACCCCGCCGGCCAGGGCAAACCCGATTCTTTTTACGGAAGAACAACCCGCGCCTTTTTCCAGTTGGAAGGAGAGCCGTTTGGCTCCCAGGGCAGAGATCAGGCCGCCCAGGATGGTCCCGACAAACATATACACCAGATAATAATCAAGGGGGTTAGTTCCCCAGGCACCAAAATAGGGGGTGGCTGCGGTATGGTTTGGGAGCAGCCAGCCTTCAGCGGCCGCCGCAATTCTGGCGATGCCCGAAGAGGCGCCCAGCCCCGCCCCGAGGATGAGAAACGACCCGGTCAGCACCAGACCTAAAAACACACCGGCCAGATAGGGATTTGCATAGGGTTTGGCAGAAGATTTCATGATCAGCACCCCGCACTTTTCTTTTTGGGTGTTTCAGGCCTTTGGTCAATGGGCGCACTAGGTGCAATGGGCCGTGTATTGGGATGGGGCATAATCGTTTGGGCGGGTCCTGCAGCCGGTGCCGCTTGTCCTGTTCCCGGGGTTTCCCTGGGCATTGCCTGGAACTCGGATATGCGCCAATAGGCGGCAAGGCCGCCTCTCAATGCTTTGATCTCACGTTTTGTCCGGTTAAAGAGCATGCCCGCCGCCATCATGGCCAGGGTTCCGTCCCGGTCCACAAGGATCAGGGGACCCGCTCCCGTCAGAAAGGCGGGGTTGGTCAGAAGATCGGCCAGGTCGACATTCATTGATTGGGGCAGATGAAAATCGGTAAAAAATTCCGGGGGGCGGATGTCCACCAGATCAAAGGTTCCGGGAAGGTCCATGATCAGGCTTTTGAGTTCTTCAGGGGCGATCCTTCCGGGCAGGTTGATGTCTCTTTTGATGACCGCGCCTTGAATGGTCTGGGGCGATTTGCTGTCTGAACCGAAAACCGGAAATCCGGCATCAATCCATGCCTGGCTGCCGCCCTTGAGGCTGGTAACCTTTTCAAATCCCTTTTGTTCAAGGATGCCCAGGGCAAGACTGGATCTATAGGCTGAGTTGCAGACCGCCACCAAAGGTTTTGCGGGATCCAGTTTGCCGGACAGCAGGGCCAGCTGATTTAAGGGCATATTGATCACTTGGCCGATTCTTAAGCCCATCCATTCGGTTGGCAGACGGACATCCACAATAACCGGTGCCGTGCCTGCTTTCATGGCCTCATACAGGGCCTGGGGGGTCATCAGTTCCACCTGTTTTACGGGCAGTCCTGCCGTGACCCAGTCGTCAAACAGAAGGGACCTTGCCGTATATCCCACCCGATTCAGGCGAAAGGCTGCCTCTTCTATTTCCGCCCGGCTGCCGGTCAATACAAGGGGGGCTTTCCAGGGTACCATGATGCCGACCCAGGTTTCCAGCCGTCCGCGAAGCCCGATGTTGACGGCGTTGGGGATATGGCTTTTTGCATAAAGTTCTGCATCCCTGAGATCTACAATATAGGCATTGGCAATATCGGTCAGTTTGATATCAGGGGCAATGGTTTCAGGTGGTTTTTTCCAGTCGATCAGTTCCGGACCTTGTTTGTTCAGGGCTGCATTGTGCTTGAAATACGGGGGGGCTTCGGGCAGTCCCTCCAGAACGGCGGCAATAAAATCGCTCCTGGCGGTGAATTTTAAGTAATGATTGGTCTGCCGTTCCCGGCCGATGGTTGAAAAGGGATCGTCACTTAAATGGGCACCGCACAAGGAACCGGCTCCGTGGGCAGGATAGATGGTGACCGGGTCCGGTAACTTTGACAGCTTGTTTTGCCAGGCGTCAAAGGACATGGAGGCCAGGGCGGCGGCAGAAATGGTTCCCCCCATCAGGTCCGGCCGGCCGACACTGCCCACAAACAGCGTATCCCCTGTAAATGCGGCTTCCGGTTTTTTTCCGTCGGTTCCATAAACAATGGCAGTGGTGCAATCCAATGTGTGTCCGGGGGTTTCAAGTACCTTTAATTCAATGCCGCCAACCGGGATGACAGAACCGTCTTTGAGCGGTGTATGGGGGTACCCCGCATCTGCCCGGGCGCTGATATAAACAGGACAGCCGATCTTTTTCGCAAGTTCTGAATGGCCGGCCACAAAATCGGCATGGCTGTGGGTCAGCAAAATCCCTTTTATGACCACCCCTTCCTTTTCTGCTGTTTCAAGGTATTTGAAGATGTCCCTGCCGGGATCTATCACCAGGGCCTGTTTTTCACTGATCAACAGATATGAATAATGGGACAGGACCGCAAGATTGAACTGGATAATTCGAAAGCCTGGATAGGCGTAGGTATCCACAATGTCATAGGTGGAAGCCGCATCGGAATGGGAGGCTGATTCTGAATCCTTTAAAGATCCTGCCACC
The DNA here is from genome assembly GCA_018816605.1 of Pseudomonadota bacterium. The sequence goes on along the minus strand of JAHIVS010000434.1, from coordinate 2,716 downwards.
CCCTGGGATCCAAAGATAAAAAAAAATATCGGGAAAAGTATCCATATGGTTCTTTTAACACTTTGTTTCATTCTTTTGCTCCTTTTGTCAGGATTTAATAAAAACGAATCAACGTTTGTTTTTCCATGGGGGTTAATGAATGAATATAGGTTAAAAGACGTTTCCGTTCAACCATTTTCATGTTTACAAATTCAACCCCCATGATATAGCCTGTCCCCACCGGCTTGTGCTGAATCAGCACCACCCTGGAAAGCACACTTAAATTGATGGATTTGATGATTATTTTCAGGCTGACAAAATTATCAATTGGAAAGAAAAATCCTGTTTCAAACTGCATTCCGCTTATGCTGATATTTTTTACACGGATGCGGTGTTCATCGGAGCACCCTTTTCCCGGGGTGGGGGTGGGCTCTTTCTTACTTACAGGTTCTCCAATGGTTTTCGGTGGACCATATTTTTTTAAATAATAGGCCTGGTCATCATTGGAAAGAAAGATTATTTCAAACTCAAGATTAACCGACACCCGCTGGTGCTGACGGCGTTCAATATTATAGCATTTCTCTTTGATAAAAAGGTCCACCAGTTCAGCATCAAACTGTTTCCCCTCATCCGCTTTCAAAATGGATAAGGCCTGGTCCGCCGTCATGGCTTTTTTATACGGGCGGTCATAGGCTGTGAGCGCATCATATACATCGGCAATCGCAAGTATTCTGGCGGAAAGGGATAGGGATTTTCCTGTCAATCCGTATGGGTATCCCTTACCATCCATTCTTTCATGGTGCAGGGATGCTAACAGCGGCACATTTTTAAGCTCTTTTGAAAAATGTATTTGCTCAAGTATCTCTCGGGTATAGCTGGCATGTTCCTGGATCTTTTTATATTCTTCCGGTGTGAGACGGCCTGCCTTTAACAGCACATTGTCCCTTACGCCGATCTTGCCGATGTCATGGAGCCAGGAGGCGATATCCATTTCATTTAATGCCTTTTCCTCCAGCTTGCACGCAGCTGAAAGCTTGGCAGCATATAGGGAGACTCTTTGGGAATGGCCGGCGGTAACGGGGTCACGGGCATCAATGGTGGTTGAAAGGGTTCGGATCAAACTTTTTAGAAGGGAGTCGTTTTCTTCATAGAGCACGGCATTTTCAATTGAAATGGCCGCATTATTGGAAAAAAGGCCCAAAAGTTTTTCGTCATATTTTGTAAAAACACCCTCCCGCTTGTTTAACATCTGGGTAACGCCCAGAACATTTCCCTCTCTTGTCAGCAAGGGCATACACAGGATACTTCGGGTGCGATACCCGGTCTGTTTGTCTATATCCGGATTAAACCGGCTGTCTTGATAGGCGTCTTCTATGTTGACTGTTTTTTTAGTGCGTGCAACGCTGCCGGCAATTCCTTTTCCCAGTGGAAACCGAATCTCGCTGATTTCAGACTGCTGAACAAACCGGCTGTAAAATTCATTATTTTCATAATCACAGAGAAATAGAGAGCTTAAATCGGCATCCAGTAATCGGGTGACCCCTTCCATAATGATTTTTAGGAGCGCATCGAGGTTTTTTTCCTGGGCCATACAATTTGCAATCTCAAGGATTTCCTGCAAATCACGAATTTGTTTATCAGACATTTGTCACCATCAGAGGTCTAAGGTTTTGAGCATGAGGTCAACGATCTCTTTGACCGGTGTGGGCTCTGTCTCCAGCAGACCCTGGAGGATGAATCCGTCCACCACCGCCACCAAAAATCTTGATTTGACCGGGATCTTGGTCTGGGAACCGGGCATTTTTTCATAGGCCTTGTCCACCAGCCCAAACCATTGACAATAGGTGTGCTGGAATCGCTTTTTCAGGGATTCATTACCGGAAATGGCCTCCCGGACCAAATACAGATGAAGGCGGCTGCGGGCCTCTGAGGCGAGCAGGGTGTTAAAAAAAACAGTGAACATGTTTTCCCAGGAAAGGGAATTGTTTTCTTCAATCATTGAAAACAGCGCCGTGGTGATTTGTTCCATGTGTTGATCTGCCATATCAAAGATCAGGTCGTTTTTACTGGCAAAATAGTAATACAGGGTTCCCTTGCTCAGGCCCGAGGCTTTGGAAATCTGGGCCAGGCTGGTTTTGTCCACCCCTTTTTCGCTGATCATGGTCATGGCAGTTTCAATGATTTTACTGCGATTGTCCTCACGGGTGCCTTTGGTTGTTTTAGCCATTTCAGGTTGCCTGTTCAGCCGGCACAGGCGAGTTTCGGGTCAACCTAGGTCCCATGGTAATGGCTTCCACCGGGCAGTCTGTTGCACAAAATTCGCATCCCATGCAGGCCGATTCATCCGGCAGATAGGGGAAGGCATGACGGCTGCCCACCTTTTGCAGATTGGCCAAAATGGCGCCTGCCGGGCAGGTGTCCAGGCAGATGCCGCAGGACATGCACAGGTCCAGGTTGAACAAAGGTTTTCCCCAGTCTCGTTTGGGGATGCGAAGGGCGATACTCCCGAAACTATCTTCCACGGCTTCGGTCGGACAGACCCTGCCGCAGGCACCGCATTCGATGCAGGTTTCCGGGTTGATCGTGTGAAGCTCTTTTTTTTCACCCACAATTGCCTGGGAAGGACAGATGGTCCGGCAGGCCCTGCATCCGATACATGAATCTAATATTTTATATGCCATGGCAATTTTTCCTTAAATAAAAGTTAGGCAATTGAAGCGATCTTATCAATGGTCTC
>JAHIVS010000433.1 GCA_018816605.1 Pseudomonadota bacterium | reverse complement strand
TTTGGTACGTACGGTCTGCCAGGGACAGTCATATGCGTACAGAAGCGGATGCAACGCCTATTTTCAAAAACGCATCGAACAACACAAGCCGGCGAGCCAGTCCCTGACCGAAGGAAACTCCGCGTGTGATCGTTGGTTTTCCGGCAGTCCTGCAAAGATTGCAGAGTGTAAACAGGGTTGCCAGTTCCTGAACAGCAAGGAGTAATCTTAGATTTTTTAAAACTCAGACACCTGTTTTGTCGTTGATGTTTTCTGTTGAAGACGCATGATTATACATTACATGCCTTTTGGGTTTTTTCACAAACAACCGTTAATAAAATAGAAAGCTGATCATCAGATCATCAATTTTGATTAAAATAAAAATTTTAAATTTCTGATATTACCTGCCAGAATTTCTGATATTGTGTGCCAGGCTACAAGGGCAGTAATTCTGAAGCGTTTTGTGTCCGGATAAGGTAGGGCTATCTTATTTAATAGCACTTATTGTTTTTATTGGTGATCCCACCGGGAATCGAACCCGAGTTTCCGGCGTGAGAGGCCAGCGTCCTAACCGCTAGACGATGGGACCATCAGTAAGGATTTTTATTTATACCGGATAAAGAAGAAAGTCAATTGCAATTTTGGTTTAAATTGAATTTTTCTGGCCTTTTTTATATCCGAAAACAAGGTAGATAAGCCAGCCGACAAGGGGGATCAGAGCGACAAAATGCCAGAAAATCTTGGTCTTGGCTGATCCGAAATCCTTTTTAATGATATCAATCAGGGCCAGCATGGTCAAGCCCAGGGACAGGGCTGCTATGAGCAGAACATAGAGAACAATCTTATCCATAAACCGTTTTGTTTATCCTTCTTTTAACTTGTCTGAGATTTTTAACAGGGTGTCTACATAATAGTTGCTGTGATTGTATTGGAACAGAACTTCGTGCTGGCGCTGACGGGGGATGTCGGGCCTCCAGCCATGGTGTTTAAGGTAATTGGCGACCGAAGCGATTGAATCGGCATGGTTGAACAAGTCCACCCCGCCGTCATTGTTGCCGTCCTTTGCCAGGGTAAGGGCATTGGAGGGCATGAATTGCGGGATGCCCATGGCACCGGCATAGGAGCCTTTGATTGATTCCGGGTCGATTCCCTCCCGGGTGGTATATTGTATCAGGGCTTTGAGTTCCTGGTATCCCCATTGGGAACGTTTCTCAACTTTTCTCTCAAATTTTTCCCGGTCGGGTTTTTTATGGTCCGGAATAGACTCCCAGATACGTTCTTTCAAGTTTTTATCGGTCAGGGCAGCCATGGTGGCAAGGGTGTTGATGACGGATCGTTTGCCAAGATACCCCCCCAGCTGTGTTTCTACCAAAAGGATAGCGGCAATAATGGTTTTGTCCACCCCATATATTCTTTCCGCCTGTTCCAGGCTTTCCTTGTGGGTTTCCATGTATTCCCGGGCTTTTGCAAGGGGTTTGGGGGCGATAAACTGGTCATAGTCCAGGCTTGATTCAGAATGGATGAAAAATAAGGAAACATCCGAGGGGGTAAAAAATATTTGTTCGCTTAAAAACAGCAGATTGATTTTTTCCGGATTAAAGCCGTCCTGGATAAGCCTCTGGGACAAGTCGGAAAACTCATTTCTTTTCCCCTGAGGCTCTTGCCCGGTTGCAGGGGGAAGGCCCAAGGAAAAACAAAGCAGTAAAACAATGACAAACCCAGATATCCGGTTATATGATAATGGCAAAAGTCCCATGGTGATGATGTCTACTCCCTTATCGTTTTCCGATCAACTGCTGTGAATTGGCCGGGTCCCAGTTGCAATTGTTCTCTTATAGCCTATTTCTTTTTTGATTGCATTAAAAAAATACATCTGTTTCAGGGTCAAAAAATATAAACAGGACTATTTTTGGATTGGCAAAATGGGACCCGGCCGGGCTTGTGGGGAACGCCATGAAAGCAGGCGGACCCCATGGAATTTTCCATGGGGTCCGCTTTTTATGCCCTAGGGTTCAATAAGGATTAAATGTCATAGTAGAGATAAAACTCATGGGGATGGGGCCGGCTGATAACCGGTTTGACTTCATTTTCCATTTTATAGTCAATCCAGTAGTCAATGACATCCTTGGTGAACACATCTCCCTTGAGCAAAAAGTCATGGTCTTCTTTCAGGGCTTTCAGGGCCTCTTCCAGTGTGCCCGGGGCAGATTCCATCTTGGCCAGTTCTTCCGGAGGCAGGTCATAGATGTTTTTGTCCATGGGGTCGCCTGGATCCATTTTATTCTGGATACCGTCGATCATGGCCATGGCAATGGCGGCAAAGGCCAGGTAGCCGTTACATGAAGGATCCGGCGTTCTGAATTCGATTCGTTTGGCCTTGGGAGATCCGGAATACATGGGCAGCCGGATGGCCGCACTCCTGTTCCGGCTGGAGTATGCCAGGTTGATGGGGGCTTCAAATCCGGGAACCAGTCTCTTGTAGGAGTTGGTGGTGGGGTTTGTGATGGCGCAAAGGGCTTTGCAATGCTTCATGATGCCGCCGATGGCATGGAGGGCCATCTCAGACATGCCGGCATATTTGTTGCCTGCAAACAGCGGGTTGCCGTCCTTCCAGAAACTCATGTGGGTGTGCATACCCGTTCCATTGTCGCCATACACGGGTTTGGGCATGAAGGTGACGCTATGGTTGTGTTTAACCGCCACATTTTTCAGGACATATTTAAACCAGGCAAGGCTGTCGCCCATCTTCAAAAGAGAATCGAACCGAAGGTCGATTTCAGACTGGCCGGGAGCGGCCACCTCATGGTGCTGGCACTCCATGGCAATACCCAGGTCTTCCAGGGTGAGCATCATTTCGGTTCTCATGTCCTGGTATTTGTCATTGGGCGGCAGGGGAAAGTATCCGCCTTTGGGCCGGATTTTGTATCCCAGGTTGGGCATTTCATCTGCACCCGAGTTCCAATAGGCTTCGTCGGAATCGATTTCAAAAAACGCTGAATGGGGTTCAGAGGCATACCGGATGTTCGAGAAGATAAAGAACTCAGGTTCAGGCCCTACATAAATGGTGTCCCCGATGCCCGTGCTTTTCAGGTATGCTTCGACTTTCTTGGCAATGCTCCTGGGATCCCGGCTGTAGGTTTCCATGGTAATGGGGTCATGGATGTTTCCGATGAGGACCAGGGTGGGCACTTTGAAAAAAGGATCTATTTTGGCCGTGCCGGGTTCGGGAATAACGAGCATGTCCGAGTTGTCAATATTCTGCCATGCCCGCATGCTGGATCCGTCAAAACCGAATCCGTCTTCAAATGCAGATTCGCTCAGTTCTCCGACAGGAACAGAAAAATGCTGCCAGGTACCGATAAAGTCCATGTAACGGATGTCAACTATCTTGATCTCGTTTTCCTTTGCCATTGCAATAACATCTTTTGGTGTCATGTGTCCTACTTCCTTAAATATGGGTTAAATATAAACAATTCAAATGGTTAAAGCGCTTGATCTCCTGTTTCGCCTGTTCTGACCCGGATGGCCTGGTCCACGGAAAGAACAAATATTTTACCATCGCCGATCTTGCCTGAGTTGGCGGCATTTCTGATGGTATCCACGGCCTCTTGTGACCGTTCATCGTTGACCACGATTTCCACCTTGATTTTGGGGACAAAGTCAACCACATACTCGGCACCCCGGTATATTTCCTTGTGTCCTTTCTGGCGGCCATATCCATTGACTTCCGTCACGGTCATCCCGTAAATTCCGATTTCGCTGAGTGCTTCTTTGACATCATCGAGTTTAAAGGGTTTGATGATAGCTTCAATTTTTTTCATTTAGAACCTCCTTTGCACATATGTGTGGCAGACTGTTTAAAATAGATGTTTTAATATGTTCGAGTTTTTCTTCTGATTTGATTTTCTGGTCATCGTTGATATCCTTGACATAAAAAATATCAATTACCTGGTCTATTTTTCCTCCCACCATTGCCACATTGACATTGAGCCCATTGCGGTAAAGGGCATTGGTAACAGAAAACAAGAGGCCCGGGAAATCATAGGTCAACACCTCAATAATGGTAAAAAAGCTGGAGGTCTCATTGTCGATTCTGACCTGGTTTGCTTCCGGTTTTTTGCCTGGGGAGATGGAAAGGGTGCCGGGGATTTGACCCAGGGCATTGTCCAGAAAATGATCATCATCAAGGGCCTGAATCAGATCGGTTTCCATTTTTTGCCATTTTTCTTTTTCAAATATCAGATCCCTTGGCGGCTTGACCTTGAAGATATCCAGAATATGGCTGTCCCCAAGGGAGTAGGCCTGGGAGGCGACAATATCAATTTGGTTTAAGAAAAATATTCCGGCAATTTTCGAAAAAAATCCGGGCTGGTCTTTGCCGCAGATGGAAACCGTCCGGATATCCGAAGTGCTTTCCTTGGATATCTGCCATATGAAATTTTTGTTGCCCAGGTTCCGGTGCAGGTTGATATGCTCAACGATGTTCAGGGCGGGGATATAGAGGAGGTATCTCCGTGACATGCTGTCCAGCAGAGTGTCGGCCTCTTCTTTCGGCCAGCCTTCCCCCAAGAGCGCCAATACTTCCATTTTCTTTTTATCGATGAGCCGCTGGGTCTTTTTGGATGCCAGTTCCCCGGTCCGGAGAATTCCCATGGTTTTAAGAAACAGGTCTTTTATCAGGTTTTCGGTCCAGTCGTTCCATGCTTTAGGGCCCGTGGCCTTGGAATCTGCAACCGTGAGCAAAAAAAGCATCCGCAACAGCCGGATCTTGCCCACTGTATTGGCAGTGGATACAGCGGTTTCTTCGTCAAAGATATCCCTTCGGGTGGCGGTTTTGGCCAGCAGGAGGTGGTGCTGGATCAGGAAGAGAATATCCTGTTTTTCTGTTGATTTAAAACCGAGGCGGTCCAATATGGGGGCTGCAATCCTCACTCCGCGTTTTGAATGTTCCTTGGCAGGATCTGATTTCCCGATATCATGGAGGAGCGCTGCCACCAGCAAAACATTTTTATTTCTGATTTCTTTAAAAACGCCGGCATAGAGCGTATTCATCAGGGAGGTGCCGGACTCTTTAAAACTGTTGATCACCTGAACACACCGGATGGAGTGTTTGTCCACCGGGAACAAATGGTAGTGGTTGTATTGGATCTTGTTGACCAGGGCGGAAAATTCAGGGATAAAGCGCTCCAGAATTCCCGTGGTCAGCATGACGTTGAGAACATTGAATTTCCAGTATGACAGGGCCAGGATTCGCTTGAAAATCTTAATACACCGGGGATCTGCTTTGATTTGGTCATCCACAAGGTGGCGGAATTCAGAGACAACCCGCATGGCCTCAATGGAAAGAGGTGTTTTGGTTTGTCCGCTTTCCAAAAATATTTTTAAAAGCAGGTCGGGTTTCTGGAGAATGATAACGGTGTTGGCAAAGGTGAGCCGCCTGTCTCTGAGGACCAGGCCTTCTGTCTTGGCCAGTTTGGATATGGCAGATTCTTTTTTGATTTTACAATTGGAAAGGATATCTTCAAAGGTAATTTGGTTCAGCTGTTTCAGAAATTCCATTTTTGCATGGAGTTCTCCGAGAAACAGTTCCACATCGGGCTGCCGGGTTTTGCCCCTATATCCGAGAAGGCCAGCCATTTCGGCCTGGTATTCAAAGTGGAGGGTGTCGCATTTGCGCCCTGTGATATGGTGGAGCCGGTTTCTGATATCCCAGATATAGGCAAGGGACTCTTCAAGACTGGCATATTCAAAGTGAGATAAAAAACCATAATACTCCAGGTCCCGCCGGGATTTGATATTGGATTTTATTTTTGCATACCAGAGCAGGGTGTGATAGTCCCGAAGTCCACCGAATCCGGATTTTAGATCCGGAGCCACAAGGTAGGTGGAATCCCCGAAGTCTTCGAGTCGTTTTTCGCCATGTTCATACAGGTAGGTGAGGGTTTTTTTGAGCTGTTTCCCCGACAGTCTGGACCGGAAGTTTTCCATAAAAGAGGAATAGACAAGGGATGCGCCGCAGATAAACCGGGCATCCAGAACCGTGGTTAAAATGTCAAACCGTTCAAAGGACATGTCAATGCATTCTTCAATATTCCGGACCGCATATCCCACTTCAAATCGGGCGTCCCACAGGGGGTATAAAAGTTCCTGGACAAAGGCTTCCACTTCCGGGGGTACGGATTGATCAAAAAGAATCAATAAATCGATATCCGAATGGATGCACTGCTCTTTTCTGCCGTATCCTCCCAGTGCGATAACGGCAAAGGGCTTGCCAGAAACGACCATTTTCCGGGCGGAAATGCTTTTTTCAAAGACCGTATAAAAGTATTCATCCAGAATACAGGTCAGTGCTTCAAGGAAATTTATTTTTCCCCCGGCAAGGAAATCCTTGATCAGCGCTGTCCTTTTTTCAAGTAAAATGCTTATTTCCAGTCTGTCCATGTAACCGTCCATTTCCGCAAAAGATTAATACCTGGCATACTTAATAAGCAATGGGCGTGCCAGGGCTGAATTATTAAGGGTCTCAGGCCGGCAAGCGGGATTTGGGATATTCAAGTTTTTAAAATAGTAAAATTTAATCACAAAAATGTCATTAAATCTGTCCAAAAAAGCCTTTTTTTGTAATTAATAACACTTGATCTGGTAACGCTGCTACGATTTTGGCTGGCCGGGAAGGGGAAAAAAGACTCCAGCCAGATATTGTAAAATCATCCGGCCGGAGTGATGGGTCTTTGGCGAAACGAAAGGAAGTTAATCTTTCTCTATTTTTTCAGGTTCGTCTTCCTTGTCCGGGAGGGGGTCTTTTGTGGCTTTTTTGAAGTTTTTAATTCCCTTTCCCAGGCCGGCCCCGATTTCGGGAAGTTTTCCCGCACCAAAGATAATAAGGATAATAACAAGAATTATTATGAGTTCCGGCATTCCCAGTCCACCAATCATAGCACGCTCCTATTTAATCATAATCTTTATAAAATCAAATAAAAAGCATTAACACTAAGTTTGGGTGGTGTCAATCTTTTAGAATTTGCTCAAAAAAAAATAAAACCACAATTTTGTAACATGATGGCAGAGACCCCCTTGTTTTGAATAAAATACTTGTGAAAAAAGATGAGATGATTCATATATTCTGCTATTGGTGAATAATAGTTAACGATAATAAAAAATAGAACCTCTAAAATTTCTGGAGAATTCCATTGATGAACCAAACCGCCGACAACGAATTCCATGGTGCAAAGAAATATGTTCTGGACACGGAACTGGCCTCAATTGTCAACATATCCATGAAACTGGAAATGCCGCTGCTGCTCAAGGGGGAGCCGGGTACCGGTAAAACCATGCTGGCCCATGCCATTGCCGACACCCTTTCCATGCCCCTGATTGTTTTGAACGTAAAATCCAGTATGAAACTTGTGGAAGCCCTATACCAGTATGACACCTTAACCCGGCTCAACGATTCCAGATTCGGTGATTCCAAGCGGGATGTGAGCAATATTGACGAGTATATCAAAATGGGGAAAATCGGCCAGGCCTTTTGTGCCGACAAGCGAACCGTTCTGCTCATAGATGAAATCGACAAGGCGGACACGGATTTTCAGGATGATATGCTGGACGTTCTGGATCAGATGCAGTTTGACATTATCGAGACCGACAAAACCGTATGCGCAAAACACAGACCGGTTATCATTATTACATCCAATGCCAAGAAAGATCTGTCCGACCCCTTTCTGGGGCGGTGTAATTTCCACCACATTGCATTTCCCGAGCCCAAAATGATGCGCAAAATTATCGGGGTGCATTTTGACCGGATTGATGAACGGCTGGCAGAGAATGCCATCAATGCTTTTTATAGCCTCCGGGAGATTGACGCCATTGAGAAAAAACCGGCCACTCGGGAATTGATCAACTGGATCAGGGCATTGAACGCAGATCCGGATTTCAATGCCAAGGACCTTGTCAAAGGAAGAATGCCGTTTTTGGGGGTTTTGTTTAAAAAAAGTCCGGATTATGAGCGGGCCAAAAATCTGACATCCAGACGGAAAATGTTTTAACGGGCGGTAATCCATGTTCTTACAGTTTTTTTATACACTCAGGCAGGTGGGTATCCCGGTTTCACCCACCTCTTTTCTGACATTGCAAAAAGCCCTGCACAAAGGGATGATCAACAGCCTGGACGATTTTTATACCTGTGCCAGGGCTGTCCTTGTTAAGAGCGAACGCTATTTTGATCTCTATGACCAGGTGTTTGCCCATCATTTTGACGGGGTCCCCCTGCCCGAAGACGGCGGGTTTGAAATAGATGAAATGGCCAGGGGAATGCTGGATGAATGGCTGAAAAATCCCAAGCAGATGGCCAATGCCCTTGGCATTGATGAAGAAACCCTGAATAAAATGTCCCCGGACGAACTGATCGCCTATTTCAAAGAACGCCTCAAGGACCAGGACGGGCGCCACGACGGGGGCGGAAAATGGATCGGAACCGGCGGAACCTCTCCGGTGGGCCATTCCGGATATCATCCCGGCGGCATGCGGGTGGGAGGGGAATCCCGGAACAAATCCGCTGTCAAGGTGGCCAATGAGCGTCGGTACAAGGATTATTCAACCCAGGGGCCTCTGACCCAGGCCAAGATGGGAGAAGCCCTGAAACGATTGCGCAATCTCGTCCCTTCCGGCCCCAGGGATAAAATCAATATTGATGAAACCATCAAAGAAACCCTGCGGAACGGCGGGGAGATCGAGCTTCTCTTTGACCGCGCCCTGAAGGACCGGCTCAAGGTGATCCTTGCCATTGACAACGGAGGATGGTCCATGGATCCCTATATCCGGGTGGTCCAGACCCTGTTTGACTATGCCCGGGCCCAGTTTAAAGAGGTCAAGACCTATTTTTTTCACAACACCATTTATGATTATGTGTGGGAGGACAGCGCCCGATATAAAAAACCCAAAAACATCATGGAGTTTTCCAGGCTTGATCCGGACACGCGGCTTATCATATTGGGGGATGCCAGCATGGCGCCCTATGAACTCATGGCCCATGACGGTTCCATCCATATCACGGAAAGAAGCGGCCGGCCCAGTCTCGAGCAATTGAGGTTTTTGGCCAAGACCTTTCCCCATACGGTCTGGCTCAATCCCGTGTCTGAATCCATGTGGGGATATACCCATAGTATCATGGCCATATCAAAACTTTTCCCCATGTATGAACTTTCCCTGGACGGCCTTGAAAAGGCCGTGGAAAAATTGATGGCCAAAAATTAAACCCGGGAGACGCCTTTACCCTGTTCAGGCGAAGCGAATATCGGTTTCGGTCAAAAAATTTTTATGGGCAAACCCGATAAAATTTTAAAGTGTTCTCAAAAATGATCCGGGACAATTCATCCGGGTCTGACTGTCGTATTTGAGCCAGTTTCAAGAGAACATATTTTACAAATGCCGGTTCATTTCGCCGGGTTTTATTTTTCTGGGGAGCCGGGGTGAGATAGGGGGCATCGGTTTCAATGAGGAGCCTGTCCTCTGGAATTAAGGGGGCGATTTCCCGCAGGTACGCTCCTCTTTTTTCGATTGTCAGAATGCCGGTGATGCCGATGTGATACCCTAGATCCAGGTATTTGAACAATTCTTGCCGGGTGCCTGAAAAGCAGTGGATAACACCTTTCCGGGTTTCGGAACCCTCTGATTTCAGGATATCGTAAAGCCGGCCATTGGAATCCCGCTCATGGAAGATCAGGGGCAGGTCCAGGTCACCGGCGATGGAAAGCTGGGATGAAAAACAGGCTTCCTGGGCGCTTTGGGGGGAAAACATCCGGTTAAAATCAAGGCCGGTTTCTCCCCAGGCTTTGACGCAGGGGTGGGTGGTTGCCAGGTTTTTTAATGTTTCCAGGCTACCTGGGGAACAACGGCTTGCATCGTGGGGATGGATTCCCACGGAGGTGATCACATGGGAAAAATTCTGGGCGATTTGAATGGCTTTTCGGGAGGAGGGAAGGTCAACCCCCACGATCATTATTCCCTGTACCTGCTCCTGCTGCGCCCTTTCCATTACCTCTGAAATATCGCTGTCATAGGACAGGTCGTCAAGATGGCAGTGGGAATCAAATAAAATCATGGCCGAAACACCTTTATTTTGAATGGGATGCACACCCTTTATGGGTTGTCTTCACCCCTGGTTGTTGAATATGTCAAAGCCTTCACTGGTTGGAAGAAGCCGGGTTACGGTTACAGTGAAGGCTTGGTGTAGGGAAAACTGTTTTTCAGCACTCCTTGACACGAAGAGTTTATATCAGTAAATTCAGTTTCAGTCAATTACGGACCAGGACAAGGGCAGTGTAATAACGTATGAATGCAGGCACAAATAAAAATCCAATCATAAGACTTTTCAATGTGAGCAAGCGCTACGGCGCTAAACTGGCATTGAAAGATATCTCTCTGGACATTGAGCCCGGGGAATTTATTTTTGTTTCCGGCCCGTCCGGTGCCGGCAAATCAACCCTGTTAAGGGTACTCTACCTGGCAGAAAAGGTGTCAGAAGGCCAGATTCTCATTGACGGTATGAACCTGGCCCGGATTCCTGCCGGTCGTCTGCCGTTTTTACGGCGAAGGTTTGGTATGGTTTTCCAGGATTTTAAACTGATTCCAAACCGAACCGTTTTTGAAAATGTGGCATTGGTGCTGGAGGCGGCGGGTGAAAAACCGGCCTTTATACGGAAAAAAGTGATGCACGTGCTCAGGACCACGGGAATGGAAAAAAAGGCCAATGCCCTGCCCCCCACCCTTTCCGGCGGAGAGCAGCAGCGGGTTGCGGTTGCCCGGGCTGTGGTGGGAGAACCCGCCATTATTCTGGCCGATGAACCCACGGGCAGTCTGGATGAAAAATCGGCCCAGGCTGTAATGGATTTCTTGATGGAATACCATAAAAAAGGAACCACCATTCTTGTGGCAAGCCATAACCTCCACCTGATGGAAATTTCGGTTCGGGGGAGAAATATTGTCCTTGAAGAAGGTCAACTGAAAAAAACTTCCACCATGCTTTAATGGAGATGAGACCTCGCATATGACCCGTTTTGTGAAAAAGGCCCTGGCAGATATCCGGTCCAATCGTTTTTTGAATTTTATTACCATTATCACCATCTCCCTTTCAATTTTGGTTGTATCGGTTTTTATGCTTTTCTTTGAAAACGCAAGCCGGATCATTGAAGCCTGGAACCAGGGAGGACGTGCCGTTGTCTATCTGGAAAAAGAATTTTCCATGGAAATGCTTCCGGATCTTGAACAGAAAATTCAGGGCCTTGGAGAGATTGATGACATGCGTTTTATCCCCAAGTCCCAGGCGCTGGAGAAATTAAAAAAAGAGATGTCCTCGCGAACAGAATTTTTCCAAACCCTTAAAACCAACCCCCTGCCGGACGCTGTTGAGATTCGGATGAAATCCCATGGCAGTTTTGAACAGGTCCAGGCCTTTGCCCAAAAGATTGGGGCCCTGGAGCTTGTGGAAAATGTAGAATATGGCCAGGGCTGGCTGGGCAGGTTTTTAAATGTGTTCAATCTGTTTAAAATGACCGGATATGCCATGTGCAGTCTTTTTTTGCTCATTGCGCTGTTTATAACGGCCAACACGGTGCGGCTGGCATTTTATTCCCGCAGGCTGGAGGTTGAGATTATGCGATTGGTGGGGGCTACGGAAGGTTTCATTAAAACACCTTTTTATGTGGAAGGACTTTTTCAGGGCTTTTTGGGCGGCGTGCTGGGGCTTGTGATCCTGCTTTCCGGGTACCTGACCATATCCTCCGGCATTGCAGAGAACCTTGCCGCCTATGTGTATATTGACATCCGGTTTCTTTCCGTAGGGGCCATACTCACGATAATATTGAGCAGCACATTTTTAGGTTGGTTTGGATGCTATCTGTCTTTAAAACAAATTTTAAGATAATACGGTTTAACACCAGGCTCTGCCTGATGTTCGGGTGCCTTGTTATTCTGGCTTCAGGCGATGTCTGCGCCGGAGAGACGGTTCTGTTCAAAGGAATCGTCAATTCCTATAAACTCAATATCAGGAAAACGCCCTCCCAGTATTCGGATGTGGTTGTTGTGGTGGAAAAAGGGGAACCAGTGGATGTTGTGGAGGAAAAAGGCGGCATCGGCGGGTGGCTGACGGTGGTATACAAGGGCAAACGCGGGTATATCCGAAATCGCTCCCAGTATATTCTCCTGAAGCCTGTGGCCGGGGCCAAAAAATCGACGGCGCCAAAGGCAAAAACCGCAGGACCCGGAAAGGCAGCCGCCCCCAAAGTGGCGGTAAAGGATAAAATTGATCTTACGGATAAAATTGTTACGGAAGAACAAAAGCTGGAAAAATTTTCCATAAAAGAGTCGGAAATTATCGAAGGATTGGATGAAATCGACTATGGTCTGAACCAGGCCCGGTTAAAATCCGTTCGTCTGTCCCGGGAGGCAGGGGCGCTTGCCGCGAGAAATACCAAGATCCGTGAAGACCAAAAAATACTGGCGGTAAAAATAGAGGAGGACCAGGCCTATGCCGGCCAGCGACTCAACGCCCTTTACCGGATGGGGATGATCGGCCGGCTGGATATTGCTGGACTTCCGTCCTCTGTGTTTGATTTTTTTTTAACCCAGAACGCTATGAAACAAGTGATTGCGTCGGATTTGGTGGTTCTTGAAACACAAGCCCAGGACCTTAAAAAATTGAATGCCCTGGAAGAAGAACTGAGCCGGCAGGTGACAGAAAAAAACAATCTTGAAGCTGAACTCAATCTCCAGATTCGGATTAAGGAAAAAGAGACCCTTAAAAAAGAAGCTATTTTGTACGAAATTCAAAGGAAAAAAAAATTATCCCTGGCAGCTCTGGAATCCTTGAAATCATCTGCAAGAGATCTTGATGAAAAGATGAGCACCATGGGAGAACAGATTCTGCATCCCATTGAGAACTCTTCTTTTTCACACCAGAAAGGGCGGCTGTCCATTCCGGTGAATGGAAAAATCATCTCAACCTTTGGGCCGTCAAAAAACGGAGATTACAAATCCTTCACTTTTCAGAGCGGAATTGATATAACAGTGGAAAGAGGAGAACCCGTCCGATCCGTTTTCAAGGGGG
This sequence comes from Pseudomonadota bacterium, assembly GCA_018816605.1. Next base: position 953 of record JAHIVS010000433.1, on the reverse strand, counting down.
AAGTCATTTTCTCACAATGGTTGAAAGGGTATGGAAATATGCTGATTATCAACCATGGTGACAATTATTATACCTTGTATGCCCATGTGGAAGAGGTTTTCAAAAAAAAGGGGGAGGCAGTTGATACAGGAGAGGTGATTGCCACGGCCGGAGATACCGGATCCATCAAGGGTCTGTATCTCCATTTTGAGGTCCGGCACCATGGAAAACCTGTCAACCCCATGCAATGGTTAAGAAAAGGAGTATAAATAGATGAGGTGTCAATTCCCGGAACGCTCACGGTGCTGGGTGTCGGGTACAATAGCAGCCCTGTTTTTTGTTTTGATAACAGGATCTTTTTCCCTGTGTGAGGCAGACAGTGAAAAGACCTATGAAAAATTAAAGCTTTTTACCGAAGTCTTGGAAGAGCTGGAAAAAAACTATGTGGATGCGGTGGATGCCCAAGAGCTGATTCACAATGCCATCAAAGGGATGGTGGGGGATCTGGACCCCCATTCAAGCTTTATGCCCCCGGAAGCATTTGACGATCTTCAGGACGATACCAAGGGAGAGTTTTCAGGCATTGGTATCGTGATCACCATGAAAGAGGGCATTCTCACCGTGGTTTCTCCCATTGAAGGCACTCCGGCCTATAAAGCAGGGATTCATGCCGGGGACATCATCATCAAAATAGATGACAATTCCACAAAGGGAATGGCTTTGTGGGAAGCTGTTGCAAAGATGCGGGGCCCCCGGAACAAGGAGGTTTTGATCACCATCATCCGGGAGGGGGAAACCGTTCCCCTGGAGTTTGCCCTGAAACGGGATCTGATTCCCATGACCAGTGTGAGGTCTGCTGTTCTTAAACCCGGGTACGGGTATCTCAGGGTTACCAATTTCAGGATGAACACCTTGGATGACATGGAAAAATATCTGAAAACGCTTGAAAAAAGCAATGAAGGCCTCAAGGGATT
>JAHIVS010000432.1 GCA_018816605.1 Pseudomonadota bacterium | reverse complement strand
ATTAAAAAAAGGCTTAAACGATATCCACCTCCGGAAGCCCAGCTGGATCTCCACGGTTTTACGGCAGTGGGGGCTGAGGCTGCAGCCACTTCTTTTATTTCAACCTGCAAGCATCAGGGATATTTTTCCCTGCGCATCATAGTGGGAAAAGGGCTCCATTCTGATATGGGGCCCGTGCTGCCGGATGTGATTGAAGATTTGCTCACGGTTCTGAAAAACCGGAATCTTGTCCTGGCCTATGAATGGGACCGGCAGAAAAAATCAAAAAGCGGTGCCGTGATTGTTTATATCAAGCAATTTGATGATTGAAATCGTATTCCCACGCGGGTTCACTTGTTGAGTTGATATTTTATAACGGCCTTGCTGTGTTCTGCAAAGGTTTTTGAAAAAAAATGGGTGGTGTCGTTCTTTGATACAAAAAAAAGATACTCGCTTTTTGCAGGGTACAGGGCTGCCCCAAGTGACAGGGAACCCGGGTTTGCAATGGGCCCCTGCGGAAGGCCCTGGATCTGGTAGGTATTGTATGGGGTTATCCGCTGCAAATGCCGCCGTCTGATCCTGCCGTCAAAGTCCCTGTCACCGTATATGACGGTGGGGTCACTTTCCAGGCGCATGTTCTTTCCCAACCGGTTGTGGAATACCGAGGAAATCAAAGGCCTTTCCGATGCATCCCCTGTCTCCTTTTCAATGATGGAGGCCAGGGTCACTATTTCATGGACGGAAAAGCCCATTTCCTTTGTGCGGGCCTTCCATTCCGGGGTATAGACCCTGTGAAAGGTGTCCACCATTTTTTGGATGATGTGACGGCAGGTGGTTTTCTTGGGAAAAAAATAGGTATCCGGGAAGAGATAGCCTTCCAGGGAATGGGAATCCACTTTCAGGGTTTTGATGAATGCAGGATCATGGCAAAGGGCCAAAAAGGTTAATTCATCGCAATGGAGTCTTTCCTGCACCAGGCGGGAAATTTCTTCCATGTTCAGCCCTTCCGGAATGGTCAAACGGTAAAGCTTTACCCTGCCTGCCAGAAATTGATCCAGAATCTGTATCGGGGTTGCGGGGGCAGTAAATTCATATTCTCCTGCCCGAAGTCCGGTGGCCGCTTTTTTATACCGGACATAAAGCTTAAATAGTGCCGGATGGGTGATCAGACCCTCTTTTTTAAGGTTGTCCGCAATACGGCCCAGGTTCTGGCCCGGGTCAATGTTAAAAATAATTGGTTTTGTCTGGGCTGGGAAAGGGGTTTCCAGAAAGTGTCTCACCTGATAGGCCAGAAGAGAGAGCACTCCGACACCTGTAAGAAGGATAGCGGCCAGTGCTATTCCCAGTGTTTTTGGTTTGGGTCGGTTCATCGTCTCCTGGTCTGTGAATCAAAAAGGGTATTCACATCGGAATACCCAGCGGTAATGATATCATAAGCATTAATTGTTTTTAAGTCTGATTTCTTGCTTCGCCATGAAGCGTTAGAAGAGCATGAAGGAAAAAAAGAACAACGGGTTCTTAATTTCCTTCATGAACTTCAAGAAAAAACGGCCCTTATTTGGCAATGGGGAAATCAGTATCCGGGTTGTAGCAGATTCTGCAGCAGTTCAGGCAGCGGTCTGCTTCCCTGTGTGCACTCTCCTTGGGAAGCACAAGATCCACTTCCACCATGGAATCAAGGCGTTCGGCCACATGGAGTTCCGGCATTTTGGCCCGGCTGATCTGTTTTATCCCGTCCACACGGGTAAAAATGGATTCATGGATTCGTTTTTTCTGTAAGGAATCCTTTACCGGTTCCACCGGTTCCCCTTTGAGGAAACAATCGATGGATCTTGCAGCCCTTCGTCCGCCGCCAATGGCGTCCACCACCAAAGAAGGCCCGGTGGCAGCGTCTCCTGCCGTAAAAATATAGGGGATGGACGACTGGAGGGTGGCCGGATCATTGTCGATGGTATTCCACCGGGTCAGTGCAAGTTCATTCATCCGGGCATGGGGGTCTTGTTTCTTAAAGGATGCATCCGGAGACTGGCCTATGGCGGAGATGACCATGTCCACATCCAGAAGGGTTTCAGAACCTTCCACAGGTTCCGGACGCCGGCGGCCCGAGGCATCGGGTTCGCCCAGCTGCATTTTCAGATATTCAAGGTGGGTGCAGTTTTTATCCCCATTTCCGATCACACGTGTCGGGGCTGCCAGGAAGACAAATTCAATGCCTTCTTCTTCAGAGGCCACAATTTCCACCTCGTTGGCCGGCATCTCTTTCCGGGTGCGGCGGTAAACCATATAGACTTTATCAAGTCCCAGCCTCAAAAGGGTTCTGGCACAGTCAACTGCTGTATTTCCACCGCCGACCACAGCCGCTGTTCTTCCCAGTTTTATTTTTTCACCCGACGAGATTCTTTGCAGAAAATTAATACCGGTAAAGCATCCGTTCAGGTCCTCTCCTTCAATGCCCAGCGAGTAATCCTCCCAGGCCCCAACCCCGAGGAAGACCGCCTGATATCCAGATGCCATGAGCGACCCGAGGCCAAAATCCAGACCGAATTTGAGATGGGTAAATGCCTTGATGCCAAGATCCAGGATCCCCTGAATCTCCCACTCCAACACTTTTTTGGGAAGCCGGTATTCCGGAATTCCGTACCGGAGCATCCCGCCCAGTTTGGGCATGGCTTCAAAGATATCCACCTGGTACCCGATACGTCTTAGAAAGAAGGCGCAGGAAAGTCCGGATGGACCGCCCCCGATAACGGCTATCTTTTTGCCCTTATCCGGGGCGCAGGTGATGGGAATCCTGCTGCCGGAATTCATTTCATAGTCGGACACAAAACGCTTGAGCTGGTTGATGGATACAGGTTCATCTTCAATCCCCCTGCGGCATTGTGAT
>JAHIVS010000058.1 GCA_018816605.1 Pseudomonadota bacterium | reverse complement strand
AGGCCCTGGAAGAAAAGGACAAACTGGAAAAAAGGCTTCAGCATTTCCAGCGCATGGAGGCCATCGGAACCCTGGCCGGGGGGATTGCCCATGATTTTAATAATATTTTGTTTCCCATCTTGGGGTTTACCGATTTGCTCCTTCAGGATTTGGAAAAAGACAGCAGCCAATATGCCATGGCCGAAAATGTTTATCACGCCGCCGAACGGGCAAGGGATCTGACCCAGCAAATCCTGACTTTCAGCCGTCAGGCAGATCTGGAAAACATGGCGGTTTCTTTTCAGAAAATCATCCGAGAGGCGTTGATACTTTTGCGGGCGTCTATTCCCAAGGACATTGAAATTCTGATAAACCTCCAGCCCGATTGCCCTCCTGTTTTCGGTGATCCCACAAAACTTCACCAGATTGTCATGAACCTTTGTACCAACGCATTCCACGCCGTTCAAAAACAGAGTGGAAAATTTGAAGTCACCTTGGAAGCCATTGAGGTGAAACCTGGAAATGGCACAGAGCTTAGGGAGTCTGGATATGGGAATTATGTCAGGTTAACGGTTTCGGACACAGGCCATGGTATGGATGCCCAAACCAAAACGCAAATTTTCGATCCCTATTTTACCACCAAGGCGGAAGGCAAGGGCACCGGTCTCGGATTGTCCGTTACCTACGGTATTGTTCAAAAGTTAAACGGGGAGATTCATGTGTACAGTGAGCCGGGGCAAGGTACGACCTTCCATGTCTATCTGCCCCAGGCAATTCTTGCCGATAAAAAAGCAGAAACCTTGGAAATACCCATTAAAAGAGGGACGGAACGAATTTTGCTCGTGGATGATGAAGTCTCCATCGTTAATATGGGAAAACAGGTTCTGGCAAAATACGGCTACCAGGTGACCGCCCATGTGGATAGCCTGGCAGCCCTGGATGAGTTCAAACAGGATCCCAAAGCCTTTGATCTGGTGATCACCGACATGACAATGCCCAACATGACCGGAGACATTCTGGCAAGGCGCATCAAGTCCCTCCGCCAGGATATTCCTATTATCCTGTGCACCGGGTTCAGCGAAAAAATATCCAAAAGCAACTACGCAGGTGAGATGATAGACGAATTCTTAATGAAACCGATTTCCATTAAAGCCTTTCATCATTCGATCCGACGTCTGTTGGATGCAACAAATCCCAGGGAAAAGACAAAATGAACATCATGGTTACCACCCCAAAAGACGAGCAAGACAGGGAAAGTGTGTACCGGTTTCTCTACGGCATCTGGGTCATGGAATTTAATCGGGAACTGCCCGGAACCAACCATGAAAAATTAGAAATCAAAGATGATCATGATCCATGGGCAAATCATTTCATGGCCCTGGATGATGGGGGCCGGATTGTCGGTTGTGTCCGGTTCAATCAGCTTTCCAGGGGAAACCCGTCCCAGGGGTTTGCAGCTTCCATGGGGTTTGCGGATCTGGCGGCCCTGTTCGGCCCGGAACGGGTGGTATTTATTTCCCGCCTGGCCATTTCTCCTTCCCACCGGGGCAGTACCGTTATCTCACTGCTGTTGGCAGAGCTGTTCCGTTCCCTGTTCGAGCAGGATATGGCCGTTGCTGCCTGTTATTGTCAGCTCAACCTGGTAAATCTTTATCACCGTATCGGTATGCGGCCCTACCTGTCCAATTTTAAACTGGACGGACGAATGCGGGTTCCCCTGATCGGTTGTATTAATGATCGTGACTACCTTGAAAAAACAGGCAGCCCCCTTCACTTTTTGCTGCCGCCAGAGCATAACGACAAGGGCCGGGCTGCCCGGTTGTTAAAGGGACAATTTACTAAATTTTATTCTCCGGATATTACCACTATCAAGATCCGCTCCTTGTGGGCACAATTGGCCCATGCAGCCCCGGACCAGGAAGAACAGATTTCCAAGCTGTTTCAAGGGCTCCCCCAGGCATCCTTTGAACACTTGCTGGAACGCTTGCCCCGGGTCAGGCTTTCCCGGGGTGAAGTGCTCCAGGTCAATCAGACAACAGAAGCCGCCATGGGGATTTTGCTCAGCGGCACACTGGGGGTGGGCATGGGAGATGAAGCCAACCCCCATTTTATCTATGTTATCCACCCGGGAGAACCTTTTGGGGAGCTGCTCATCCTGACCCGGGTCCGGCATCCCATCATCCTGCAATCCATGGAGGAGAGTGAAATCGTCCTGCTTCCGAAAAATCTGTTTGACCGGCTGGGTCAAAAGGATCCGCCCCTGGCCCTTCAGCTTTATAAAAATCTGTTGACCGTACTGGCCCGGCGGCTTACCCGGGTCCATTCCACCCTGGCGGGTCTTCTGGGACGGGAGGACCCGCTGGATTCCCGGGTTCACCGTCCGGCTCTCCATCGGACAGATGCGATCAAAATTGCCACGGCCAGGGAGGAGTCCTACCATTTTGATACCCTGTCCGATAAAAAACAAGAATTCGACCGGCTGACCTGCCAGGCCAAAATAGCCCATTCCCTGGAGATAAATGCCCTGAAAAAAATCGGGTTGAGCAATGGGGACCAGATTCTGGATCTGGGATCAGGACCCGGTATCACCACCATGCTCTTGGCCCGCCATTTCCCCGACAGCCGGATCATCGGTGTGGAGCCCGACCAGGAGTTGCGATCCTCTGCGCTTTCCTTGGCCCAACAGCAGAATTTGGATAGATGCGTCTTTCTGGAAGGAACGGCCCAGAAGATCCCCCTGCCCGACCAGGGGATGGATTTTTCCTATGCCCGTTTGTTGTTCCAACATATTCCCGATCCCATGGATTGTCTCGGGGAAATGAAACGGGTCACCCGGCCCGGGGGCATTGTCTGCGTTCTGGATGTGGATGACGGCACGATCTTTATCCATCCCGAGTCTCTGGAATGGCAGGGGGTGGAAAAAAGGGTGGCCAGTGCCCAGGCCCGATTTGGCGGTGACCGTCATGTGGGGCGGAAACTCTTGTCTTATATGCAGGCAACCGGATTTTCCCAGGTCCAGGTGGACATCGTGCCAGTCACCACCCAGATGCTGGGGCCCGAACTGTTTTTTGACATCGTATTCGGGTTCAAGCAGCAACACCTGAAACGCGTGAACGACTGGGACCTGTCCACCCAAAAAGCTTTTACCCGGATTCGTGACGCCTTAATGAAACCAGGAGCCTTTGCTTCGGAAAATATCTTTGTTGCCCATGCCACCGTACCCGGATAAGTAGACAATGCCGGAAAACTCCTTGTTGGTTCCTGTTTGCTGGAGAGATAAATACTGATATAGATAAAACGTGTTTCATCGATGAAACAGCAAATGTATTTTAAGGTTTGTAAATATAACCAATAGGGAGACAATCCATGGGCCTGCTCAATCTGCTGCTGAAAGATCCGCTTACCTTCATCCTCATCGCCATACCACTTATGTATGCCATTATTTTTCATGAGTTGGCACATGGCTGGGTAGCCTATCGTATGGGTGATTCGACAGCCAAGTCCCTGGGTCGTTTGAGTCTCAATCCGCTCAAACATCTCGACCCTGTGGGCACCGTCATGCTCTTTGTTTTTGGTTTTGGCTGGGCAAAGCCGGTGCCGGTGAATTTCAATCAATTGCGTGACAGGCGCAAGGGGATGATAGCGGTATCTTCCGCAGGGATCATCGCGAACATGTTATTGGCATTTATTGCTCTTTTTTTGGATCAACTGCTGTCCCCTTCTCCATCAGGTATGCTGGCACAGCTTCTCTATTATTTTGCAAAGATCAACATCATCCTGGCCGCTTTTAATTTGATACCACTGCCGCCCCTCGACGGGTCAAAAATCCTGATGGGCTTCGCCTCCCCACGCATTCAAAATTACCTTTTCCGCCTCGAAAGATATGGGTTTTTTATTATTATCGGACTGCTTTATTTAGGTGTTCTAAATCCTGTAATCAACTTTTTCCAATTGATGATTCTATCGGTTATCAAGCTATTGTTGCCCTAATTGTTAACCGATAATCTCCAGGAAATTTTCTCCCAAAATCTTATGTTGAACTCCATATTAAATCACCACCAATTGAGCACATCCTCGGCAAAACCGAAAAAATCTTTTACCTTTAGCACGGTTCCGTCATCCAGGATTATCGTTCCGGTAAAGTGACCGAATACCTGGTGTTGAACCGATTTGATCAGTTTGACGTCCAGGCTGGATTGCCTGTCCAGCAGGGGTATAAAATCCATTTCAAAGCGATTGTCATTACTCGTAATCTTCCACGGCTGCATGTAATCATCCGTATTCATATGGAATATCACCTTGTCCAGTTTATGGGCTTTGTTTTTAAAAAAGACCATATTTTCACTGGCGACCGAACGGTCACTGAATCCATAACCGATATTCCAGCCAAAGGAATCTCCCTCCAATAACCCGGAAGCGGATCCCCAATACCATCGATTCTTATATGTCCAGTTCCCCCTTCCCCAATCAAGCCCACCAAAACTGGTTCCCGGAGTGAATTCATATTTTGTATTGCCAATCGTTACGCATCCTTTTGCTGGCATGCAGTTTATTTTCCGGTTGTAGTAAAAGGCGTTTCGATTCTCTTCCCAGGAGGTGGCAATTGCCATGCTATCCATATTCGGATACTGGGACAGCAATAGTTTTCCTTTGAGTCCCTTGTCTCCTTTATCATTAACAAATTTATCTGTTTCAAAGGATAAAAGGCGCACGCCTTTGGAGACATCGAACCGCAAATTCAGCTTGCTGTTTTTGAATTTGCTGCATCCCTCGTCTGAAGTTGCAGGCAGTCCGATACGGCCCATGGGAAGAAAGGAGAGTGTATCGATCTGACAAGACGTTTTTTCCCGGAAGTCCAGCCAGCAGATTGCGGCCATCCCGATATACCCCAGATCCGCAATTGTAAATGTAATCCCATATCCCTTTTCCGGTGCAATCACCGAATAATAATCCCACTCCTTCACCCGATGCCAACCTGCCTTAATCTGCTTGCGGTCATATCGCCAATAAGGATTGACCGCATATCCGGGGTTTATCAACAGCCCGTTTTTATCCAATAAATCACAGGGATCGGTGACTTGATTCTGTTGCTCCATAGCATCTCCATAATATTATCTCCAACCTGATACAAGCACAACATGTTCTGGCTGTATCAGGTTGGAGTAAGTTAAGACAAGAAAAAAATGTCCCCCCATCTTTTTTGTCCCCATATTGGTTGCATCCACTGAAAAGGGTCGTGGCAAACCACAGGTGATTCTCCTTGACAACCCATTGAATAAATGCGAAAAAATATATGACTGAGCGCTCGCTCAAGGACATTGAGCGCCTGGATAATTGGCAAAGAGGCAAACAGGCGCTAAAGGAGTGAAAATTTGGTAAAAACGAATATAAAATCAATTCCAATGGCGGGTGAAGAGGTTCCCACCCAGATAAAAAATCCGGAACTGGTCCGGGAGCGGCGGCGACACATTATCGATTCAACGGTCACCCTTTTTATCGAACATGGTTACCATAAGACCACCACCCGGATGATTGCCAAGGCCGCTAATTTTTCCATCGGGTCTTTGTATGAATATGTCAGCTCCAAGGAAGACCTGCTGTATCTGGTTTGTAAAGCCATCCACGAGGAGGTCCAGAATGCGGTGGAAGATGCATTGTCCAATAGTGCAAAGGAACGAGAACAGCTGGCCGAGGTGATCCGGCAATATTTTTATGTCTGCGATAAAATGGCGGACCACATTCTGATGATGTACCAGGTCACCCAGTTCTTGCCCCAAAAATGGAAAGAGCAGGTGCTGGTCAATGAATTGAATATCACCGATATTTTTATCGTGATTTTAGGACAGCTGTCGGGTAAGAATAATTTTCCAAAACTGGACGGGAAAACCCGCAATCTTGTTGGGCACAATATTTCT
>JAHIVS010000057.1 GCA_018816605.1 Pseudomonadota bacterium | reverse complement strand
TTCCCTTTTCATCAAAATTATACTGTACGCTGTCCGTGCAATACTCCATAATATAAAGACCGTAACCGTTCTCGGCAGCCCCGTCAAACAGTGGCGGAGGAACAGAAGCCCTTTCAAAAGGGAGGCCCCAGTGATGCAAACGAAACATGATCCGGTCCATGAGGCAGGCTCCCTCTATAAGAATAGTTTTTCCGCACTGATTCTCATAAGCATGCCTGATAATGTTCACCATGGCTTCATGAACCGCAAGCTGAATCTGGCATATCTCCTCTTCCCTCACGGGCCAGTGCGCATGAGAGCGGCAGAAATCACAAATAATTTCCCTCGCGTGTTTCAACTGGGACAGATCGCTTTGTATTTCGAAACGCATGGAGTAAGAGGGTTTCATAGCTTTGCTGAGCGGCTTATAAAGGCCGACAATCTCCAAAATAGACTCGACCGTCTGCATGGATCGTCCGTTAGTTCAATGAATGCATACCACAATCAAACATTCGGATGCCAGCAAAAAGAAAAGTCAACATCTTGCAGGCTCCCGCAAGCGTGCAGATGGGAGCGGAGGATATTTGATGATCCAGATCACCCCGGAAATAAGTCTTGAGGACAAAGAGGTAGCCCTGCATTTTATTCATGCCTCCGGACCGGGAGGACAGAATGTAAACAAGGTTTCAACAGCCGTCCAGCTTCGTTTTGACGTCATCAACTCTCCTTCCCTTTCTGAAACGCTGAAGGCGCGAATAGTCCAGCTCGCAGGAGGAAGGGTAACCGGCAAAGGGGTCCTGATCATAAATGCCAGGAGATTCAGGACCCAGGAGAGGAACAGGGAAGATGCCTTTGAAAGGCTGGCAGAATGGATTCGAATGGCCGGCGAGATCCCTAAAAAAAGGCGCAAAACAGCGCCCACAAAGGCATCCAGGCTCAAACGATTAGAGGGGAAAACCATTAGAAGCCAAAAAAAACGACTGAGAAGAGGAGTATCCGTAAAGGAGGAACATGGGTAATTTTATCGCAACGGTAACTTTTTCTCTCATTTTTTTATATTTGTTAAATCAATAGGTTATTAATCAGCCCATCATATTACGGGGCAAAATGCCCCATTTCATGGCATCTTTTTTTTGAAAACATTTTACGTGAAGAGACTGTGCGCCTATTTTCCTTCCTTTCAGGCACTCTTTTTCTTTCGTCAGTCCATACAGGCTTTCTATATTAAAACAATGGCTTATCTCTTTATTCCCTCTCGATGACTGAAGCGCCATCGGAAACCCATTTCCTTCTTCTTTGCTTTTCTTGAGAAAACGGCATGTCTTTTGCTTTTATTCCGGTCGTACGTAAACATTATTTGATCGGAAATGAGCATTTCGCCTTGAATATGGACAAAACCATTCTGATTGCCGAACCGGAAGAAGAACTTGCCGAGGAACTTGGTCCTTTTCTTTTGAGGGAACTATTCCTGACAATCCGGACCTCCAATTTGAAAGAGACCCTGCTGGCTATTCAGAACGAGAGGGTAGACGCCCTGGTGCTGGATTCGGATCTCCTGATTGAGGACTGTGATTTTGTATCCGTCATCAAGGGTATGGGGAAAAATCTTCCGATCATCATATGTGCAGAAAATAATACCCCCGAATTTGAAAGCAGGATACGCCACCAGGGGATATTTTTCTACCACATAAAGTCATTTGGAGTTCAGGATCTGGAGATGGCAGTCGTCAATGCCGTAAATAAATCTCTCAAGTAACCCGGAGGGTTGTCAAAATGCCATTGGAAGAAAAAGTGAAGAATCGTGAATTTGTTGTTCTCGGAGAGTTCGAGCCCCCGAAAGGCGTTGATTTCTCCCAGTTTCTCAGCAATGCCGTGAAGGTGAAGGGAAGGATCGACGGACTGGTTGTCCCGGAAATGGGCAATGCCGTGGTAAAAGCAAGCTCTCTTGGGGGGTGTGCCTTTTTAAAAACACACGGGTTTGAAACCGTTTTCCAGGCCTGTTGCCGTGACCGCAATCGTCTGGCTCTCCAGGCCGACATCCTTGCGGCATCCGCCCTTGGAATATCCAACATCATGGCGCTTCATGGCGAGGATATCCGTTATGGAGACAACCCGCAGGCAAGAGATGTATAT
>JAHIVS010000431.1 GCA_018816605.1 Pseudomonadota bacterium | reverse complement strand
CTCCCGGAGTATGAGGCCTGTAAACAGGCGGCGTGCAGGGAGAATCTCCCGTTAAAAGATGTTTATGCACAGGTTGCAGCCCAGGTGAATCCCCTTGACAGGGCCTAGGGCAGGTTATACAAAACAGGGGATGCGCTTGTCCCATCGACTGATATTATTGGGGGCAACCGGATTCGGCCTGGGCCGCATACCGGTGGCTTCCGGCACCTTCGGCACCCTGGGGGCCATCCCCTTTATTCTTCTGATGCCGTGGATGGGCCGGGGGGGTACGGCTTTTTTTCTGGTCAGCCTGATTCTTTTGGCCGTGGCCGTTGCGGACAGGGCAGCCACGATCATGGAAGAAAAAGATCCCGGCAGTATCGTGATTGATGAGATAGCCGGATTCTGCGTCACCATGGCCCTGGTTCCCGTTGGCTGGGTTTCCATCGTGCTGGGCTTTATCGCCTTCCGGTGTTTTGACATTTTAAAACCAGGTCCTGTGAAATATTTTGAAAAAAAATTTTCAGGGGGTGCCGGTATTGTTTTGGATGACATAATGGCAGGAGTGCTGGCAGCACTTGTGCTTAAATTTTTATACATGTGGGGTTTGTTCTAGGAGAATGCAGATGGAAAAAAATTCAGACAAGGAAAAAGCAGTCCAGACAGTCATGAGTCAGATTGAACGCCAATTTGGCAAAGGATCCATCATGAAACTGGGCGGCAGGGAGATAGAAGTGGTTCCGGTGATCCGAACGGGCTCCCTGGCCCTGGACAAGGCATTGGGGGTGGGCGGATATCCCCGGGGCCGGGTCATTGAGATTTACGGACCTGAGTCTTCGGGGAAAACCACCCTGGCCCTGCATGCGGTTGCCGAGGCCCAGAAAAAAGGGGGGATTGCCGCCTTTATCGATGCCGAGCATGCCCTGGATGTCGCCTATGCCAAACGGTTGGGTGTGGATTGTGACGAATTGCTGATCTCCCAGCCCGATACCGGGGAGCAGGCCCTGGAAATTGCCGACATGCTGGTCAGGAGCGGTGGAATTGATATCATGGTCGTGGACTCGGTGGCAGCCCTTGTGCCCCGGTCTGAAATTGAAGGGGAAATGGGCGATTCCCACATGGGCCTCCAGGCACGCCTCATGTCCCAGGCCCTGCGGAAACTCACCGGCACCATCGGCAAAACCCAGACCACTCTTATTTTTATCAATCAGATCCGGATGAAGATCGGGGTTGTCTACGGCAATCCCGAAACCACCACGGGCGGCAATGCATTGAAATTTTATGCCTCCATGCGTCTGGAGATCCGGAAGGCAGCCGCCATCAAGGAGGGTGAGAATATCCTGGGCAACCGAACCAAGGTCAAGGTGGTGAAAAACAAGCTGGCTCCTCCGTTTAAAAGCGTGGAGTTTGATCTCATGTACGGAGACGGAATTTCCCGGACAGGAGATTTGCTGGACATGGGCGTGGAGCTGTCCATCGTTGACAAAAGCGGCTCCTGGTATTCTTTCGAGGGCGAGCGCATCGGCCAGGGCAGGGAAAATGTAAAACTTTTTCTGGTTGACAATCCGGATATATTCGGAAAAATAGAGACCAAGGTCAGAGATGCCTTGGGGATTTCGGAACCGGCCCCGAAAAAGGGGTCCAAGGCCAAAGAATAACCCCAAAGATATGAATACAGGGAAGAAGTCAAAACCGTGAACCCAGATCGGGAGCGAAAACCAGGAGCCAGGATATGACAGGAAACGAAGCCAGAAAAATCTTTTTAGAATATTTTAAACGACATGACCACCAGCAGGTAAGGTCCTCCTCCCTTGTGCCCCAGGATGATCCGACCCTTTTGTTTGTCAATGCCGGGATGGTCCAGTTCAAACGGGTGTTTACCGGGGATGAGAAAAGGGCGTATGCCAGAGCCGTCACCTCCCAGAAATGCGTGAGGGCCGGCGGCAAGCACAATGACCTTGAAAATGTAGGCTACACGGCCCGGCATCACACCTTTTTTGAAATGCTGGGCAATTTTTCCTTTGGGGATTATTTCAAGGACAAGGCCATTGAAATGGGCTGGGACCTGTTGACCAACGGATACGGATTTGACAAGGAAAAGCTTTATGTCTCGGTCTTTCATGAAGATGACGAAGCCTATGGCATCTGGCGGGATAAGATCGGTATTCCCGAAGAGCGGATTTCCCGGCTGGGAGAAAAGGATAATTTCTGGTCCATGGGCGATACCGGTCCCTGCGGTCCCTGCAGCGAGATCCACATTGACAGAGGCAAGGATTTCGGCTGCGGCAGAAAGGACTGTGCCGTGGGCTGCGATTGCGACCGGTGGCTGGAATTGTGGAATCTTGTGTTCATGCAGTTTGAACGGTCTGAGGACGGCACCATGACCCCTTTGCCAAAACCCAGTATCGATACGGGCCTGGGACTTGAACGGATCATTTCCGTGCTCCAGGAGGTGCCCACCAACTATGATACCGATCTGTTTGTGCCCATCATGGAAAAGGTGGGGCAGCTTTCCGGCAGGAAACGCAACGAGTCCGGCCAGGTGGAAGTGGCCATGAAGGTGATTGCCGATCATTCACGGGCCACGGCCTTTTTGATCTGCGACGGGGTGTTGCCTGCCAATGAAGGCCGGGGCTATGTGCTGCGCCGTATCATGCGCCGGGCCATCCGCTACGGCCGAAGCATCGGCCTTGCAAAACCCTTTCTCCACGAGACGGTCCAGACCGTGTTTACGATTATGGACCAGGCCTATCCCGAGCTCAAAGAGTCTGCCGCCTTTATCCTCAATGTGGTGAAAAACGAGGAAGAAAAGTTTCTGGAAACCCTTGGGACGGGCATGAAACTTTTAGAGACCACCATTTCTGACACCCGGAAACAAGGAAAGACCACCATTCCAGGAGAGATCATCTTCAAGCTTTACGATACCTTCGGCTTTCCCGTCGATATCATCACCGATCATGTCAAGGAGATGGACATCGACCTGGACATGGACGGGTTTGACCGGGCCATGGCCCAGCAAAAACAAAGATCCCGATCCACCAAGAAATTTGCCGGTGTGGGTGAGGCCTATAAGCCATTGACATCCAACGGGGTAAAAACGCTTTTCAAAGGGTATGATTCCCTGGAAACCGAATCCCATGTGCTGATACTGGTGCAAAACGACAAGGAACTGGGCACGGCTGTAAAAGGAGACGAGATTGAGGTGGTGACCGCCCAGACGGTCTTTTATGCAGAGTCCGGCGGCCAGAGCGGTGATGCCGGGGTTTTTGAAAACAAAACCTGCGTGATTGATATCCAGGACACGGTTGCCGATCCTTCGGGGCTTTCAATCCACAAGGGGAGGGTTGTTTCCGGTACGTGCACCAAAGGGGATGTGTTTACCCTGAAGGTGGATGCGGAAAAACGACGGGCAACGGCGGTTAACCATACGGCCACCCATATTCTCCATTCCGCCCTGAGGAAGGTTTTAGGGGATCATGTCAAACAATCCGGGTCCCTGGTGACCGACATCCGGCTGCGCTTTGACTTTACCCATTTTTCCGCCATCACCCCCCAGGAGCTTCTGGCCGTTGAAAATGAGGTCAATGCCAGAATTCGTGAAAACCATGGGGTGGAGACCCGGGAAATGGACATGGATGAAGCCGTCCGTGCCGGGGCCACGGCCCTGTTTGAAGAAAAATACGGGGATGTGGTCCGGGTTGTTTCCCAGGGAGCGTTCTCCCGGGAATTGTGCGGGGGAACCCATACCCAGTTTACCGGTGATATTGGGCTGTTTAAGATCCTGTCCGAAGGCGGTATCGCCTCGGGTGTGCGGCGGATTGAGGCGGCCACAGGCCAGACGGCACTGGACCGGGTCCACGCAGACCAGAGCGCCATTGAAGCTTTAGCCAATATTCTCAAGGGCGGCAGGGAGGATGTGGTCATCAAGGTGGACGCTCTGCTCCAGGAGAAAAAAAACCTTGAAAAAGAGGTGATGTCCATCAAGGCCAAGCTGGCATCCACCTCGGTTAAACATATTGAAGCGGATATCCGAAATATCAACGGGATCAAGGTGCTGGCCAAGCGGGTTGAGATAGAAAATCCTTCCCAGCTCAGGGATCTGGCAGACAAGTTCAAGGCAAAACTTGGGTCCGGCGTTCTGCTTTTGGGGGCCGAGTCCAACGGCAAAGCCCTGCTCATTGCGGTGGTGACCGATGATCTGACCAAAACCTATAAAGCCGGGGAGATTGTCAAGAAAGCTGCCGGGATTGTGGGCGGCGGCGGCGGCGGGCGTCCGGACATGGCCCAGGCCGGCGGTACAAAGCCGGAACTCCTTGAGAAGGCACTTGAATCGGTTTATCAGATGATTTCATGACCGCCTATTTTATCAGAAGGCTGTTATTGGTGATACCGACCTTTATCGGTATCACCGTCATGGTGTTTACCATTACCCGGTTTGTGCCGGGCGGCCCCATTGAACGCATTATTGCCCAGACCCGGGCCCTTCAGATGGGCCAGGCAGGGAGTAGGGACTCATCTGCCACCTCCGGTTCCGGTGCAGCCCAGCCCCTGTCCGAAGAGCAGATCCAGAAATTAAAAGAATATTACGGATTTGACAAGCCGATTTTCAAGGCGTATCTGTCCTGGCTTGGAAAGGTGTTAAGGGGAGATCTGGGCCGTTCCACCCGTTACCAGGACCCGGTCTGGGAGATGATCTCCCAGCGCATTCCCATTTCCCTTTATTTCGGGGCCCTAAGCCTGGTTCTCATTTACGGGATTTGTATTCCCTTGGGGGTTGCCAAGGCGGTTCGCCACCGTTCCGGGTTTGATAATTTTACCTCCACCCTTATTTTTACAGGATATGCCATTCCCG
>JAHIVS010000430.1 GCA_018816605.1 Pseudomonadota bacterium | reverse complement strand
GATGGCTTCATGTGGGTGAGATGGCCATCTTTTTTCTGGTTCCGGCCCTGTTTTTAAGCTTTTACTGCGACAATTGGCCCAAGAATTTCAGCATGCCGGTCAATGTTGCCACACGCACAATTGTATGCCTTGTTGCAGCCGTTGTTCTCTATATTGTCTATTACAAGACCTCCCACCTGTTTCTCGGGACCCAGAAAGGATTTTCCCATCCCCAGCAGTTCCCGATGATACCCACGATCTGGCTGATCAATATCTGGCTTGCCCATCACTGGTTCATGGACAACTGGCCTGGCTGGAAGATGGTGCCGAAAACCAAAACAGAAATCGACCAGGACCATGCTGCTGCCCGGGCCAGAATTGAAGATGTCCGGTTTACGCCGAAATTTGTCACTGGAATTGGTGCAGGCCTTGCCATGGGTGTCCTGTTTTATGCTGCAACTGTATGGGCCCTGCCCAGACTGTATGCAATCATCGATATTATCCCGAAAAACTAATAGACAAAATAGGAGAACCACATGTCTGATACTATAAAACGACGTGATTTTCTAAAAGGTGCCATTACGGGCACAGGCCTGGGAGTGCTCGGTGCCATGGGAGCTTACTCGTACTCTGGCGCAAGAAAGGCGCTCTTTTCCAAGACAGAACGGAAAAACATTGATATCGGGACCTGCAGAAGCGTCAAGGTCACCAATATTTCTGAAACAAGCTGGTTTGACAACCAGACCCTTGTAGGGGACATCAAGGGAGCAGGCGGCCTTCTGGTCGACCAGTACTCTTACAACTGGGCACCCTTTGGAAACGGCAAGGGCCTTGGCAAAGGCTCCTATGCCCAGGGCATTGCCAAGATCAAGGATTATCTGCCCCACGACCTTGACAAAGCCTGGGAAATAGCCCAGAAAAACTCGGTAAACCCTGACAATGCAGGCGGCTATTCCTGTTTGCTGGAAGTTGAACAGCTTGACGGCAAGGTCAGAAAATTCCTTCTGGATTCAGGCTGGTCCTACAAGTGGATGGATGAGTGTTTCAAGCGGGAGGGCATTGACAAGATGCTTATAAACAAGGAGATAGAGGCTATCTTCATTTCCCACGAACACTTTGATCACTATTGGGGACTTCCCGTGACCCTGAAATACGACCCAACCATAACCATCTACATACCCCAGGGCTTCTATGCAGAAGGAAAGCAGTATATAAAAGACTCAGGCCATACAGGCAAGCTTGTTGAGGTGAAAAACGGGCTTTACAAACATATGCCCGGAATGGCGACCTATGTGTTTCCCATCCCCATTATCTGCCGGGTCTATGGTGAGCAGTCCCTGTACTTTAATGTCAAGGACAAGGGCCTTGTTTCAGTTACCGGCTGCTGTCACCAGGGCATAATACAGTTTGCAGAAACTGCCTACAATGAACTTGCCTATGAAAAGAACCAGTGCCACGGAATCTATGGGGGCCTGCACATATCCCCCTTTGAGGACTGGGACCCCAAATATGACGATCTTGTGATCTCCCTTGAACGGTACGGGTTTGAGCGTATCGGCTGCAACCACTGCACCGGCATTCTCTGTGCCAAGAAATTCATCAGCGCAGGCTATCCTGTCATTGAGGGAACAGCCCGCTTCCGCTCCCAGGACAAAGCATACCTGGGCAATGGTGATACCATAACATTTGGTTAACCTTCTATTCTCCGGAACCCGGTGTTTTACCCAGTGCCGGGTTCTAGAGAAGGACCATAAAACAATGTGTGATTCTATTTCAATACAGGCAAGACAGCTTTTAAACCTGCTGCCTCCTTCAAATGATCTCAAAAATATTGCCTTTGAGCTTGTAAGGGCGGTCCTTGTCCGTTCAAACTATATTCCTGTGGTCCGCCATTGCCTTGGCTGGTGCGGAATCCATGAAATTGTGGGGCCTGATTCCCGGCACGGCACCCTCACCATCAAGGTCAATAAAAGACCCGGGATCTTTGGGCTCCTTCCCCTTGAATCAATAGAGGAGAGCCATGCCTGTTTTGCCCTCTGCTATTTTCCGACCCAGAATGACCCGGTCTTAGAAGAGCTTTCCCTTCAGGCTGGAGTCAGGGCCATGGCCGAAGATTTTACAGACAGAATCCGGTCATTCCCCCTTGACCCCGGCCTTGCCGACCTGTTCCATATCGGGTTTATCCATGCAGGTGTGCAAAAAAGCGGGGTGTTTCTGGCATTGACAGCCTGCAAAAGGCTGGGATGGACTTCAGACAAAGGCATTACAATCCAGGGGCCAAAAGGGGTGGTGCAGGCGGTCAGCCCGGGCGGCATTGACCAGGACCTTGGGGCACTTGCCATTGCCATGGATTTTTTTGACAGCCTTGCAGCCTCATTTACCTACACCCTGGCATCAGACCCCACACTCTTCTACACCCGTCAGCGGCCTGCCACTCCCCTATCCCCCCTTTTCCACAAGAGCCTTGAGCACAGGCTGACCCTTGGCTATTTTACCGACAAACCATGGAGGGAAACAGGCTGGGAAAATGAAGAGAAAAAAAATTTCTGGACCTCTTCCAGGCCTCTGCCACAGACCTATGAAGAAAAATTGTGGTGGACAACGAAAAGTGCCAGCAAAGGCAGCAGACCTGACAAAAACCCGGAGGCCACGGGCTGCAAACCTAGGTTCATCCTGCTCACAGGGTTTCTGGGATCAGGCAAAACCAGTTTCCTGGACACCTTTATCCAGGCCCAGACAGCAAACAACAGCTTTGTTGCCGTGGTGCAGAACGAAATAGGAAAAAAAGGGCTTGATGCAAAGCTTCTGGACCAGACCTATGCCGTGACCCAGATGGATGAAGGCTGTGTATGCTGCTCCCTTGCAGGCAACCTGCGTTCCGCACTGGGCCAGATCACGGATCGTTTTGCCCCTGACTTTATTGTGCTTGAAACAACCGGCCTTGCCAATCCTGCCAATATCCTCAGGGAGATAGAAGACCTTTCAGACATCCTGGAATTTGGCTCCATCACCACCATTGTCGATGGCCTGGCAGGGGAGCAGAGCCTTTTGCGCTTTGAGGTGGCAAGGGACCAGGTCAGGCTTGCAGATATTATTCTGCTCAACAAATGCGATCTGGGCGAGCCTGAAAAGAATGCCCGGCTGGAACAGCAGATCCGGCAGCTCAATCCGGCTGCAGACATCCACCAGACCTGCCACGGATACATCAACCCTGCCGTTCTCTATGGCACAAATTTCAGGAACACGCCCAAACGCCCTTTGTTCACGGCCATTGCAGGCAAACAAAGCCCAACCCACAGAAGAGACCGGATCGAGACCCGGTTTTTTGAACTGACAGCCCCTCTGGACAGAAAGATATTGATAAACGCCATTGATGCCGGAGGCAAACATATCCTGAGGGTCAAGGGATTGGTGGAGTTCACAGACCATCAGGGCCCTATGGTGTTTCAATATTCCCCGGGCAGCCCGAGAATCTCACAATATAACAACAAGGAGGACTGTGAGCGTTTCCTTGTGGTCATAGGCCAGGAACTGGAGAAAAGTTTTTGCCCCAGTTTTTTGACAACTCCCGGAAAAGAGGTGCAATGAAGAACATTCCCGGAACGACGTGGTGTTCATTTTGCTGATCTTTTTTGTTTCCGCAGTCCAGGGTATGGACGGTGTCAAGATTTTCCAGGACAAAGCAGGTGGTGATTAGCGTCTCCATCTCTTTTCTGAATTCGCTAGAATCAAAATAGTGATGGATCAGGCCGGAATTGATATCCGCCTCTTTGGCAATATCCCTCACCGTTGTATTCAGGTAACCGTTTTTTAAACTACAGCGCTAGAGACCCAACATAATTTCGTTCCGGCGTTTAAGCCTGTTCTCCTGGGTGGCTGCGGGTGTTTTTCCATGCATAATTTGGGAGTAAACCCATGTGGATTTGATTAAAAATTATCACAACTTTCAAAAAAAGATAGTCGCATGCCCTTCCTATGGAGGTGATATTCAACAAGCATTTGTCCGAAAAGTCAAAACCCTGATTGACTGACTTGGCGTTCTAAAACAATTGCCGTTAATCCATTCATAGAGATTTCAAAAGTGATTGATCTTTGTGGCAACGGCCATAGATTCAGGTTAGGGGCACTCCTTTTTCCACCTTTTTTACAAACCGTTCTTATCCAGGGCGCCAACGGTCTCCGGACAAAGTTCCACCCTGGAATCAGGGGCAGGGTCATCCGTTTGTTTTAAAATCTGCCCCAGAGCAGACCTCAATGCCTCTTCGGGCACTGGGTGGTAAAATGGCATGGCCAGGGCCTGGGCCGCAGTAAGTCCGGCCCCAACGGCCCAGGATAACAGATGGGCCATGTGCTCCCCAGCCGGTGCCATCAGTTCTGCCCCCAAAAGCCTGCCGTCTTTTTTAGCCCCATAGATCCGGGCAATGCCCGCGGCCTTGCCCAGGATCATCCTGGCCCGCCCAAGCTTCTCCCATGAAGCCCTGCCCGTGACAAACTCAATTCCCCGGGCTGTGAGCGCTTTGTGGGAAAGTCCTGCAATGGCAATATCCGGGGATGAAAAGGTGATGGCCAAAGGGGTGCGTCTCTTAAAACAGGAGATGCTTTGTGCCGTGGCATTGTACCCGGCAATGGTGCCGTCATCGGCAGCTTCATGGAGAATGGGCTTTTGCCCGTTGACATCCCCTGCCAAAAACACGGGCAGGTCCTTGATCTGAAGGGTTTCCGGATCAAAAGGGGGCAGGCCCCGGTCATCCAATTCAACCCCCAAATTTTCCAGGCCAAGCCCCTGGATGGAGGGTCGGCGCCCTGTGGCCAGCAAAATCCGGTCAACGGTCCATTGGCCGCTTTCACATCCCACAATAACCCCGTTCCCAGACCTGCCGCGGATTTGAGCCGAACCCAGCTGGATGTTCATCTCCTTTGAAAAATGGTCAAAGGCATAGGCCTGAAGGTCTGGGTCAGTAAGACCTCCTGCTGTTTTGCGCCGGCTAAAGGCAATGATGTCCACCCCCAGGCGATGCAGTGCCTGGCCCAGTTCAATGCCAATGGGACCCAGGCCGAAAACTGCCATTTTTCCGGGCAGATCGCCCAGTTCAAAAAACTGGTCCGTGTCAATGATCAAATCTTTATAGGACTGCCATTTCTCCGGGATCCACGGTTTTGATCCAGTGGCAATGATGATGCGCCTGGCCTTGATCCTTTCATCTTCAACCTCCAGGATGTTGGGGGCAATAAATCTGGCACGCTTCCGGATCAACTTGTCCATAAACGGCCCCATCTCCTGGACAACACCGCCGGCATACTCGTCCCTGAGCATGCGCACCCGGGCCATGATCCTGGAATAATCCGGCGTTAAAACCTTTGCCCCTGAAATACCGTATTCATCAAAAAAACGGCACTTGTGAAAATCATCTGCCACGGCAATGAGCGCCTTGGACGGCATACATCCCACCCGGGCACAGGTGGTTCCCAAGGGGCCGTCGTCGATGATCACGTAGTTGTCTGTTTTCTGAACAACAAACTCCTGGGCGGTCAAACCGGCAGTGCCGGCACCGATAATGGCCACATCAACTTCTCTGGTCACGCCCTCTTTTATGGTCATGGTATTCTCCTTTTGCATATTTCAATTGCCCGGATTCTGGGGAAGACATACTCAAAAGTCGGCTGCCAATCGGGTGCCCTGGTCGATGGCGCGTTTGGCATCCAGCTGGGATGCCTTGTGTGCACCACCGATAATATGAACCGGAAGACGGGTGATCTCATCCACAAGTTTCCGATTCGATTCCTGGCCTGCACAGATGATTACATTGTCCACCGCCAGAAGTGTGGGTTTACCTGCAATAAGCAGGTGTAACCCTTGATCATCTATTTTCTGATAGTCACAGGCTGAAACCATTTTTACCCCCTTGCGGGCCAATTCCATACGGTGAATCCAGCCTGTGGTTTTGCCAAGGGAGCTTCCCACCTTCTCGGCCTTACGCTGCAGAAGATAGACGGTCCGGGGAGAGGTTTCAACCTTTGGGGTAATCCCTTCGACTCCGCCCCTGGCCTTCAGCGACATATCGATTCCCCATTCGGCCATAAAACCTGCGATGTCCCTTGCCATTGGCATGCCTTGGTGAATCAAAACTTCACAAATATCAAAGCCAATCCCGCCGGCACCCATAACCGCAACTCTTGGGCCCACATCTGCACCTGTTACAACATCAATATAGGTCAAGACCTTGGGATGATCAATACCATCAATACAAGGCATACGGGGGATGATGCCCGTGGCCACCACTACCCCGTCAAAATCCCCCTGGTCCAGCATGCCTCCTGTAACATGGTGGTTAAGCCTTAAGCATACAGCCGTCAGCTGTATCTGACGGCCGTAGTAGCGAATGGTTTCATTAAATTCTTCCTTGCCAGGGATCTGCTTGGCAAGATTAAACTGGCCTCCTATTTGTCCGGCTGCTTCAAACAGGGTCACCCGGTGCCCCCGTTTTGCTGCGGTCACGGCAAAGGCAAGACCTGCAGGCCCCGCACCCACCACAGCAATTTTTTTGGGATCAAGGACTGGTTTGATCAACAATTCGGTTTCATGGCAGGCCATGGGATTCACCAGGCAACTGGTTAATTTACCGGCAAAAATATGATCCAGACAGGCCTGGTTGCATCCGATGCAGGTATTGATCTCATCTATTCGCTGCTCAGCAGCCTTGCGCACAAACTGCGGATCAGCCAGAAATGGGCGTGCCATGGAAACCATGTCTGCATCACCCCTTGCCAGTACCTGTTCTGCCACCTGGGGCATGTTGATGCGGTTGGAGGTGATACAGGGAATTTTCAATGCCGCCCTTACCCTGGCAGTGACCCAGGTAAATGCAGCCCTGGGAACCTTGGTGGCAATTGTGGGAATCCGGGCTTCATGCCAGCCGATCCCGGTGTTGATAAGACTTGCCCCAGCACGCTCAACAGCCTTGCCCAAGGTGATAACCTCATTCAGGGAACTGCCCCCCGCCACCAGGTCCAGCATGGACAACCGATAAATGATGATAAAATCTAAGCCCACAGCATCACGTATCCTGCGAACCACTTGTATTGGAAATTGAATACGATTTTCATAACCACCGCCCCATCGGTCATCCCTGTGATTGGTGCGAGAGGCGATAAACTGATTGATGAGGTAGCCTTCAGATCCCATGATCTCAACACCGTCATAACCCGCATCCTTTGCCAGCAGGGCACAATTGACAAAGTCCCAGATCAGCTCCTTGATGTTGTCATCTGTCAGCTCTCTGGGCAAAAACGGACTGATAGGCGACTGGATCGCCG
>JAHIVS010000693.1 GCA_018816605.1 Pseudomonadota bacterium | reverse complement strand
TTTTTTAACAAAATTTTCAAAAATCAATGAAAAACAATGTAAGGGTTTTACGCCATTAGCAATGGATGCGCTGACAAAATATAAATGGCCGGGAAATGTTCGGGAGCTTGAAAATGCCATTGAAAGAGCAATCATCTTATCCATGGGTCAATACATATCTGAAAAAGATTTGCCGATGACAGTTATGAAAGAATATCTTCCAGATGACAATTTTCAAAATCAACTATTGGGTATTGGCGGAAAATCTCTTAATGAAATTGAAAGTATTGCGCTGGTTGAAACATTAAAGCAAACAAAAGGGAATAAAACTGAGGCGGCAAAAATTTTAAATATCACCAGAACCACTTTAAACAATAAGTTTAAAAAATATCATCTCGATCTTGAAGATATAATACAAAATGATCATGATTGATTCCATGGTATGATCCAGCCTGAAGGCTTACTTTTAATTGCAGATTCAACTATTCGTCATTTTATGAAGTAGTCTCAACCTTAAAAATGTTTTCATTTTTTATTTTTGCCAGCACCTGCTGCATACTTAAAAAAAACTTGTCTCTGCATGCTTCGTCAACAGGTTGACCGTCAGGCAAGTCAAAATTCAGATAATCAATCAGTTGGCCATTTTTGCTTAAACGAAAATCCAAATGTTCTCCAGTAGTCAAACCAGTGCTTCCGACAAATCCAATGACATCTTCTTTATTAACTTTTGAGCCCTTTTCCAGGTTGCTTTCAATTGATTTCAGGTGTAGGTATTGGCTTTCAAATGAGTCGGGATGACTGATTTTAATATAATTCCCAGCTGTTGCTGAATACCCTAAACTATCTACAATACCGTCACCAATGCTCATCACCGGAGTGCCTGCAGGAGCACCAAAATCAATCGCTGGATGGCTTTTAATTTTCCTTGTTACGGGGTGCTTGCGGCCCAGTGAAAATTTGGATGTGATTTTATTAAATTTTAGCGGATATTTTAAAAAATCGGTTTGTAAGTTGTTACCCATCTCATCATAGTAGCCAACCATTCCATGGTGAAAAAATCGGAATGCACTAAATTCTTTGTTTCCGGACTTCATTTGCACTAAGACAATTTCTCCGGTTTTTACGATTTGACTTCCGTCACTGTATTCTTCAAAAACAATGTTGAAGGAATCTTTAGGCCTGAGTTTTCGAAAATCCATCTGGGACCCAATAAGCTCATTAACTTTCAGGATTAGATCGACACTCATATTTTTTATTTTCATCGATTTCCATAGAGAGGAACTGATTGTACCGGAAACCTGTCGGGTTTTCTTTTCCAACTGCTTTTGCCCTATGATAACATTGGGTGATATCCCAAATTCAGATGATACAAATTTTTTGGGTGTGATCTCATATGGAAAATACTTAACCTCAATTTTTTGTTCAGGGTCAAGATCCACTAAATATGGTAAGCCGGGTTTTATTTGCCGGACATCAAAAATATCCTCACCTATTTTAGATGTTTTAAAAATCGACGATTCTGAAACACCATATGGCTTTAATATGACAGACATGGTCTGGCCCTCTCTCACAATATTTCTTTCCACCCGGTAACCGTCTATAAACGTTTTTTTAAAGGGGACAATCGTCTTTACATCTCCAATTTCCGTAGCCATATCAGCAACACGGGTTGCCTTCAAACCGGCAACCGCATTTAATGGACTGCACAGCCCAAGCAGAACACCAATTACGAAACTCGATAGCCCCCATCTAAAAACATTCAATGCATTATGACCCATAGCTATGGAGCCCCGGCAGATAATTAACGCCAAAATAGGTGAACAGAACAGCAGCAAATCCTATAACGGTAAAAACAGCGATACGTTTTCCCCGCCAATCTTTCATAAAACGAACATGCAGCAGTGTGGCATAAACAAACCATGTGATCAGGGACCAGGTTTCTTTAGGATCCCATCCCCAGTATCTTCCCCATGCAGAGTTCGCCCAGACCGCACCGGTAATAATACCACCGGTTAAAAACAAGAATCCGAACATCACCATTTTGTGCATTAATTCATCCATAATCGATTTTTCAGGAAGTCTTGACAGCAGTCCTGTTTTCGAATCATTTCCCCAAGATGCCATCATAAACATTAACCCAATTCCAAATGCCAAAGCAAATGCTGCATAACCTATAAAACAGGTGACAACATGGGCAATAAGCCAATTGCTTTTCAAGGCAGGCATGAGCGGTTGAATTGTTTCTCCTATTTTAGGTGAAAGTGACGCATATGCCATTGAAAAAAAAGCCAGGGGAGTAGCAAATGCACCTATTGTTTTTATGGAATATTTTTTTTCCAGAACTAAATAAACAAGTGCAATTACAAGAGCAAAAAAAACCAGGGATTCGTATAAATTGGAAAGGGGGGCATGGCCGATACCAAGATCATAGGACTCTTTCCATCGAAACAACAGTCCTATTGTGTTGCCGAAAATTCCAAGGATAAGAGTCCATGTCGCTGCTTTTTCCGCTGATTTTACGTTAAAAATCCATGCTGCAATATAAAAAAATGCGGCAGCACCATATACAAATGTCGTTACAGACAATATTAAAGAACTATTCATCTCATATACCTCAAATTTATCACTGTTAAATTGGTTTCCAAATAATTAGCAATCAGTTTCTATCGCCGGTGATGACTGCAATTATAATAGTTTTAATTCGTTGGCCATTTTTTCAATACGTTGTTTAAAATCCATTTTATTCCGGGTTGTAGATCCAAATATTTTTGTCTGGCTGATTTCAGCAACAGTGGTTACTTCTAAAAGGATTTTTTGATGTGAACTAAAAAAGATGACCCAGCACCCGCCAAGAATTAATATAAATCCTAAATACACAAGAAAAATTCCTGGATCGCGTCTGACCTGTAACCCCGTATAAAATTTATTGTCATATTCCTCCAGAGAAATGATCCACTGGCCTTTTCTCATCTTGTCAAAGGTTGGATATTTATATGGCAAGACAATTTTTACAGGATCTTTATCATTTAACCTGAGTTCACCTTCGATGGCTTGTCCCAGCTCCACCTTTTTAAAATGGTAATCTTTGTTGAATCGGGTGATTGTAAGCTCGCCACTGTTACCTGGTAACTGAATCGTCTCGCCAATTTTTGTCTTGTAGATAGAGGGCTCCTGGGAATCTTTAGATACTATTTTTATTTCTATATTTTCGGGAGGGAGAGCACCGTAGCTGGATTGAAAAAATCGGATACCGTTAAATTTTAAAGGATCATTGACAATAATATCTTTTTCAAGAAGCACTTTATCATTCTTGAGAATCTGTAATGCGGATCGATACTCCTTTACAGCACCGGATTCATAATATTCAATGTTAAAATCATTGCAGGCAACCTTAAACCCGAGCTCCATTATCTTGTTGCTGTTGCGAAGCCGAATCCGATCTGCTGACCCTCCTTCCGGCACATTGACATATCCATCAAAGCCCCAGAAGGAGCCGACTAATGCTCCAATCAAAATCAAAACAATACTCATATGTACCACAGGGACTCCCAGTTTTGACCACCGGCCTTTTTCTCCATAAACTCTAAAGCCGTTTTGCAGGGTGTGAACACCCTTAACTGTATACTGTTTTTTCATGAAAGAAGTATAGAGCGGTTTCAAATCCACCGGAGTTCTTTCATCCTTAAAATCTTTGTAAGGTTTTTTTGTCAGCAGCTGTTCCGGGTTGAATTTTTTTGATGTGATAATTCTCCAGGTTGCGGGCCAGCGGTCAATTGTGCAGATAATGATATTGATAGTTAAAAGCCCCATCAGTGATCTAAACCACCAGGAATGATACATATCAAACAGATCGAAGACCTGAATCAGACTGGATCCAAACGTTCCGTACATTTCTATATATTGTTGGGGATCACCATTTTGAGGAATAATTGTACCTGCGGCAGAAGTGATTGCTAAAAGGATAAGAACAATGACTGTAAATTTAACAGAGATAAACAGTTGCCATACCAGATTTTTGGATGGTTTTTGGCTTGTTGACATGGTATGTGGTTTCCTTAATTGAGATTTTAAAAATCAATGTTCTTTATAGTGTTTAATCAATTGGTCCAGGCTTTGATCTTTGCTGGACATGAATATGGGGTTGATCTCAAGCAGTTTTTCCCAAGTTTCAAGAGCTTTTTCTCGCTCCTTGAGATCATTCATCAGAACAATACCCTTGTTGAATCTTGACGATTCATGCTTTGGATCAATGCGGATGGCTTTATCAAAGGATTCAATTGCCATGTCAGGCTGATTGCTCCGTCTATACATAATGCCAAGATCTGTTAAGACATCCGGATTATCAGGCTTGAGCGATAAAGACTTAATATAGACGTCAATCGCTTTGGCAAACTGTTCCGTGTCATAATATGCATGGCCCAGTTGCGTCCATGTAGAAACATCATTGGGGCTGTTGGCGATTTGTGCCAATAGGTTTTTTATTTTTTTTGTATAATCTATTGATTGAGGAGTTTGTGTGTCTGCACTGCTATTTCTGTCTAATTTATATGTCGTGTACCATACACCGAAAACAAACCCGATAAAAACACCAATGAGACCTATGAACAATGCCTTTTGTTTGGTAATATATGTTACGTTTGAAACTTTTTCTTCACTCATACCTATTCCTTAAATCATTTTTCTTTTTTTATTGAGTATAATTAAAGTGATAGTGTTCAATATATATTTAAATTTGATGGTCAATTTTTCGGTGAGCCTTAATTCTCCCTAAGGAACGATAATCGGATTTCTTTGGGGAAGAACGTGACCTTCAGGAGAAAAAGGGCCATCATAACAAAAGAAAAGTCACGAAAAAAAGTTATCATGTTCATAGACCCCTTTCCTCCTGAAGTTGAAAAACAGCCACAATCTATATCCAGACCGCGTAACAAGGCAGAAAGAATCGCTGCTATAAAAACCATGAATAAACTATTGGTAAGCAGTACAGTACCGGGCATCCATAGTTGAAAGATTAAAAACAATCCTGTTATCAACTCGAGCCATGGTAAGATAATGGCAGTTAGATTAATCATCTCCTCTGGCAATATCTGATAACTATGAATAATTTTAGCAAAATCTTCAGGATTACTGATTTTGTTTATGCTGGCATAAATCAGAACAGCGCCAAGAACTATTCGGCATAAATGATAGGCCAATTCCATGCCCAGCTGAAGCATCATTGGTGGTTGTTTCATAGTCGTCATGTATTTGGTTTCCTCATCAAAAATCAAAGTTTAAGGTGATGTCGACTCAATGGGCAGGTTGGCTTGCTGCCATTGAGTCCAGCCGTTTACAAGCACTCTGACATTGGTAAATCCCATGTCATTTAAGAAAAGTGCCAGTTCGTGGCTTAGGTTACAGGCCTGGCCATCACAATAGGTAATGATTAAGGTTTCAGGTGCAATATTTTCGGCCACCTCCATGAAATAATTGTCAATATCCTGGAAAGGAATATTGGTTGCTTCTTTGATGTGCCCCATTTCAAAAGATTTTTTATCTCTTGCATCAAAAAAGTGAGCGGTCTTGTTTTCAAAATGGCTTCTGGCTTCACCCAAGCTGATGCTGATATCCTTTCCGGTTTTATCCAACAGTCTACCTGGGTTAAACCCGTCTCCAACAAGCGCCAATGGGGTATTCAGAACATGATTAAATCCTATACCAAGCGCTGTAGCAAATATGACGATGAAAACCAATTGCCATATAGCTATTGTGAAATGCTTACTCAGTTTTTGCCGCATCTTTAGACTCTTTGTTTTCAATCCCCAGTATTTTATCAACTAAATCGAGGATATTTTTTCCATTGTTATCGCTTAACAGCAAGGGATAAGCATTGTCAGATGATATTGCCGGATATTTTTCATCTTCCTTTTCAAAAATTACAAGTTCATTAGCCCCTTGGATTGCGACTTTAGCGATCATTTTTTTGCTCCAGAATGGATCCTTTTCTTCAATTTTTGTGTATTCTTCACACTCAAGAGTTTTGAGTGTGGTCATCAAATCATCCATCACTTCATTATCTGAAGCCTGATTGTTCCCAGATTTCCAAATCTTCTTTTTCTCCTTTGATATGGTAATGGCCTTTGCATTATTTTTCTCACCCTCTACAGGAGGCTCTTCAAGCTCTTGCGTGAATGTCTGAGTTATATCGTTTTTTGAAATAAGTATTGTTTGAATCTCTTCTGGCTTAAACGATAACACTGACTTGTCCCTCAGTTGGGCAATCGTTTTATCGAATTGGGATTTAAAATCTCCTTTTGCCTGGTAGACTTTATCGTCTCCTTCTAAACTGATAAATGTATGGTTGTAGGTTGTGGCGGTCTTGCCCACATCAAGCTTTCTCAGAAGTTTTTCTTCTTTTTTAGCCTGAACGCTGATCTTATTGGCAGGATCCAATTCATATCTTGCCAAATCCTTGTTTTCAGAAACAAGAGCAGTTAATTCAATCTTTTTGATGGCAGCTATCATATTATCAATTTTACTCTTATCAGCCAGGTATTCTTTATCTGAAAGTACCCAAACATCTCCTTTCTTCTTTATTGAGATGAGTGTATCTTTTTTTGATAGGCTAATATCTGTGATCTCTGATGCCTTTACCTCATCCAATACAGGAAGGGTATAATTGTTATTATCCTTTTTTCCTGTGTGCAGATAAATTGAAAGCACAGCAATAACCAAGGCAAGTATTAGGTTTTCTTTTTTCATATCTTTATTGGTCCTTTCTATCTTCAAATCTTTTCGCTATTTTTTTCTTACGTCTATTCCTTTTAAGAAGCACGCCAAACCCAAACAGAGCAACAATGATCGGAAGTGCAATGATGTTAAACGACTTGATCAGCCCCTTAACAAAAGGTGTTGTTTGTGCGATTGGATTTAGAGTCTGTTGTTTACTCCTCATTTGAGCGATTTTATCTTCACCGTTCAAATGATCGATGACATTTAAAATAAAAGTAGCATTTGTAGAACGGCCTTGCGTATCCAGCATATTGTCCTGAAGCATTTGAGAACTGGCCATAATAAATATTTTTGCAGGCTTTGAAATTTCTAAAAATTTATTTTCTGCGGTTATGCCTTTAGGCAGGACAGAGCCAATTTCTTTTTCCGTATCTGATAGGTTCCCTTCTTCAATTTCCTTTTCATTCAATTTCTTTTCCGGAATATTTTTTCCTATAAAGTAACTTGTAAACTCACCCTCAAGGATGTAGGCAAGGTCATAGGATGACATCTCTTCATCCGATGCCGGAGGAGAGATGAACATTGGATCTAGATTAATATTACCCTCCATAAGCCAGGATTCGTCGGATGATGAAAACAGTTTTGTGGCTTTTATTTTGTTTTTTTCCAGGACCTCTTTTTCCAGTTCAAGGGGGGATATCTGCATCGTCACAAGCCCCTTGATATTATCCATAAACTCTGGTTCAGTGTTAATGGTTTTTTCCAAGATCATGGGCGCAAAATATATAACTTGCTCCCCCCCACCCTGGTTGGCTGGCATTTGATGTTTATAACTTTGTTTATCCAACACATAGGCTTTATTAATATTGACACCATAATGGCTTAACAACTTCTCAAGCCCTGTATCAATAGGGTTATACTGTGGCCCGCCAAACCCTCCCTGCTGGGGCATGACTTCATTAAAGGAATCTGAGATAAAAGCAATATTGGTTCCTTTCATTAAGGCCTGATCAATCTGGAACAATTCATATTCGGTAAAAGGTTCAGTTGGCCTGGCGATGATCAGGCAGTTCAATCCTTCGGGTATGGGATTGTCTTTTAAATCAATGTTTTTTATTGAATATCTTGATTCCAGGAGGCTGTTAAAAGCTTGCATGCCGCCTCCTGGCCTTCCTTGCATCATGGCCAGCCGGTCGGGTGTAAGCGTATGGGTCCCATGATCGGCCAGAAAACCAATATCCTTATTTATCCCGATCATTTTTTCCAAGACATCTGTCAATTCCTCTTCAAGTCTCGATGGATCAGCCATCTGGTAGGTGGTACCGATAATAGGGATTTCAACTGCACTGATTAAAGGAATGGTGGCAGTCTTTCCTTGATATTCCATAACAAGCCCTGCTGCTCCATTTCCGGAAGTGATATTTTTTTCCGGAACAGCCGGCCAGGATAAAGCCATAAGATCATATTTTTTTGCTATTGGGCCAAGCTCATCTTTATTGGAAATATCAATATGTTGAAAATCTATAATACCAAGACTCTTGTTGTTAAGCTGCTTAATAGCATCGGACACCTGTCCTCCAAGCATTGGCAACTGTTCAAGGCTTATCAAGGGTGCAATGTCATTTAGAGATGATGACAGATACAGTTTAACCTTTACCTTGTCTTTTAGGCTTAAATAGGTGCTGACTTTATTATTTAATTTTTGAATAGCCGTTGTCAGTTGATATTCCAGGCCATCGGTGGAAGTGATAGCTGGTATTTTTTCGATAAGATCCCCATGGATGAGTACAAGCCCCATGTATGCATTTTTAAATTTAACCTCATCATTTTCAACAATTCTGATTTGAACCGGCTGTATGCCATAACTTTTTGCCGTTTCGCGATTATTGTCAGTTGTTTGGGTGAGGCCACCTTCTTCTGTGCTGACATTATAAAACCTGTAGTTGAAATATTTGCCGCCTTTTGAGGCGTATTCATCAAGAAGATCTCGAAGATATCTTTCCGTGTTATTGTAAGGCGTAGGCAGATCTTTTGAAAAAAATACTTTTATGCTTAGAGGTTCTGAAAGAGTGGCCACGACATCCTTGCTTGCGGATGATAACGAATAGATTTTGCTTTGTGTAAGGTCTGATCGGAAAAATAATGTTATTCCGACAAGGTTTATAAGAACAATCACTGCAATATATAGAATAAATTTAAAATATTTTTGTTTTTTTGAAAAGTTACCCATTGTTACTCCTTAGTTTTTTTCATGCATCACAAGATAGGTTGAAAATATGAAAACAAAGATCACGCTCACAAAATAAATGATATCCCTTGAATCTATGATTCCTTTGGAAATATTCATAAAATGGGAGTTGGCGCCAATATATTCGATTATAGCGATGATTTTTGAAGGCATGAAAAATAACATTCTATCCATTATAGTCAATGTGAAGCAACCGGCACAACCGATGATGAATGCAATGATCTGGTTCCGTGTCAGAGAAGATGCAAAAAGTCCTATGGCACAATAGGCTCCTGCAAGGAAGATCGCACCGATATATCCTCCAATAACCGGGCCGGGATCCACTTGGCCGACAAAAGAAATGAAAATCGGATAGGACAAGGTTGGAACCAGCATCGTAGCAGTAAAAAGAGTTGCGGCCAAGAATTTTCCCACTGCAATATCTGTAAAAGAGACAGGCATTGTTAAAAGCGTTTCATATGATCCCACATTCTTTTCTTCGGAAAAAAGCCGCATGGTTATAGCCGGGATAAAAAAAGAAAAGGTTATTGGGAGCAGAGAGAAAAAATCTCTCAAATCTGCACGGCCGTACATAAAAAAGGTAGAAAAGAAAAACCAACCCGTTACAATGAGGAACAGGGAGATGACAATATATGCAATCGGGGAAATAAAGTAATCTTTAAATTCTTTTATCGCTATGATTTTTATCTGTTTCATTGTTATTTAACCTCTTTTGTCAGTGTTTGAAATACCTTTTCAAGGGCCTGAGACTCTTTAACAAATTCACAAATTATCCAATCTGTTTCCTTGATTTTTAAATATATCCGGGACCGGATATTTTTATTGTTCTTACCTCGTATCTCAAATGAAATCATATCTTTTTCAGATGGTTCCGTATGTTGAATGTGAATTTCAGAAGATATATTGCTCAATAGCGTGTGAGCCTCTTCCACGGAAGCTCCCTGCAAAGAGAGTTTGATGATTGAATCCTGCTCAAGGCTTTGTTTTAGGTTCGAGGTTGTATCGTCAGCAACAATACGGCCTTTGTTAATGATTGCAATTCTGTCACAGGTTGCTTCAGCTTCGCTTAAAATATGGGTGGAAAAAACAATGGTTTTTTCCTTGCCGATGGTTCGGATAATATCCCTTATTTCCGCTATCTGGTTTGGATCAAGGCCGGAGGTCGGTTCATCCAAAATCAGTATCTCCGGATCAGTCATCATTGCATGGGCAATACCCACCCTTTGTTTTAAGCCTTTGGATAAATCTGAAATCGGTTTTGCCATGATGGATGACAGACCGCAAATTTCAGATAGCTTTAAAAATCTGTCATGCCGTTTTTCACGATCATCTATTCCTTTTATTTTGGCTACATATTCTAGATAGTCATATACCAGCATATTGTGATAAAGTGGCGCAGATTCAGGAAGATATCCGATAAGAGATTTGATCTGTATCATATTTTCGGGCAGGTGAAATTTGTCTACCTTAATAGACCCGGCACTTGGCTTGAAATATCCGGTCAACATTCGAAGTGTTGTCGTTTTTCCGGCACCATTTGGGCCCAAAAGTCCGAGTATTTCCCCTTTGGAAACTTTTAAGTTTATATTGTCGACTGCGCAAAAATCTTTATAATATTTGGTCAGATTTTTAATTTCAATCAATCTACTTCTCCTTTATTCTATTTGTTTTGTTTCATATTTAAATCAACATCAAACTGGTTCTGCATGTCACGTAAGCGCGTTTACAAGGTAATTATAGAAAAAAAGTTTCAGAATAAATTCGTTCTAATCCTCATGCTTAAAGGTTTTTGGGAAGATATAAACTATAGTCTAAAAATTTTAGATATATCTTCCGGGCATTAAAAAGATCGGATTTAATAAGTCAAACGGATTGTGAATAAATGAAGAGTTAACACAGAAAAAATTGAGTAAAGATATCTATTGAAATGTTATTTTGGGCAGGCTTTTGATTTGAAATTATTTGTAAGTTTTCGTTTTTGTCATCAGAAAAAGAAATTTTATTTTTAGAACTCCAAGCATACTTTGCGGCTTCAGGGAATTGTCCTGAAAAGAACAATTCTTCTTTTTCATCACATTGTTGTTCTTTACAACATGTTCCATTCCGACCGGCAGCAAAAGAATGAAATTGTTGTTTAATGGGTGGGCAACCGGATAGCTGACTATTCAAAGATACGGAGGTCTTTTGAGAGCAAATCTCAGAGAACAATTTTTGGCAGGCAGGATGAACTGACACCACCACAAAAATTACAATCCATGAAAGAATAATGGATTGAAGATTGTTATTAATTTTTCTTATCATTGTGTCATTTTTATCAATTATTAATGCCCCACAGATAACTCATAATCTGTCCTCTTGTCAAATTTTTGAGGTTACCATTTTGTAATGATTTTCTGACGTTTTACCAAAACTTATCCACACAAATTATTTACCTTAGAAATCATTCTTTCAGGCATCAGGTGTTATAAAAAACAATCCTGCTCAAGTTTGAACCGGTTCTTTCATAAAATGTAACCGATCCCCTTGTCTTGATCCATTGGGAAAACGGGGACATCGTGGCGGTCCAAATTGAAAGGGAAATATTTATAACTTAGAAGTTTGAGATTCAGGTAGCGATATGGTAAAGGTTGATCCCTGATACAGTTCACTGGTAACCGTAATAATCCCTTTATGGGCCTTGACTATTCCTCTAGCGATACTCAAACCAAGACCTAACCCTTTATTTGTTCGGCTCTGGTCACCCCTGTAAAGGCGATCCCACACCTTGGGAAGCTCTTCTTCACCAATACCCATTCCTGTATCTTTAACAATAATCTTTATTTCATTATTGATTTGTATCGTTTCTATATCGATTGTACCTCCGGAAGGCGTAAATTTAATAGCATTGTCAAGAATATTTGCGATTACCTGACCAATTCGAGTCGGATCAATCATTATTTCAATGTTTCCGGGAAGGTTTGATTTGATTTTAACTCCTTTTTCTTCTGCAACTATCTGATACATGTCTATGATTTTTTCGATCAGGGCCGATAAATTGACTGCTTTACAGTCAAGCTTCATTACGCCGGTTTCGGCTTCTGATATATCCATAATGGTTTCTAAAATTTTTAAAATATGATCTGATTCTTCTATGTTCGTTTCAAGCGCATTGCGTAAAAGTTTTGGTTTAGAATTTTCCAATAGCGCTACTTCCGCAACATTCCTGAATCTTGTCATGGGAGTTCTCAGATCGTGTGCTACATTATCCAGTGAGTTTTTCATATTGATAATTAAGCAATTGATATTTTCAAGCATTTCGTTGAATAAACCCGTAAGCTCATCTACCTCATCTCCGGTCATTGATCGTGGCAATTTTGTGGTCATCTTTCCAATATCAATAGACTTAACTGCTTGTATCACTTTTCTTATGGGTTGCAGTGTCAGATATGAAAGAAATATTCCACCGATGAGCCCAAGGATAAAAAGAAAAATCATGATAATCATAAAGATTTTACGAAACTGTTCTAATACATTTTCCCGCCCTTCACTGCTCATACCAACCTGAACCCAATGACCAGTTGATGATAGTATTGAGTTCACATCCAGCACATAATTCCCCTTATAGGCTGATATTTGAATCCATTTTTTGGTGTTATCTGGTATGGTCGTTTCAAGAATCAATAAATTAAAAATTTTCCATTGATTCTGGAAAAAAATATGCAGGGTTTTATTGTTGCTGTCTGCGATCCGGATAAAAAGAGGTTTTGTTCTGTTAAAATTGTTGTTTTCCATCACAAATTTTTCAATCGCATTTATTCCATCAATTTCATAAATAGCCGATATTTCGTTCAGTTCAAGTAAAATTTCTTCATGATCCTGATTTTTTATTGTTGTTGAAATAAAATAATAGGTGATCAAAAATAGTAAAAGAGAACTTAGAATAAACACGGAAGAATACCAGACAGAAACCTTGAAGCTAAGTGTTCTGGTAAAATTATGAAGGTGTTTTAAGAACATATCCAACACCCCGAATCGTTTGAATCATCTTTCCGGTAAATCCTTTATCAATTTTACCTCTTAACCGGCATATTAAAACATCTACCACATTCGTCTGTGGATCAAAATGGAAATCCCAGACATGCTCCAGTATCATTGTTTTGGAAACAGTCCGGTTTGCATTTCGTGCCAGATATTCTAGCAACGAGAATTCTCTTGGCTGGAGTTCAAGGTCTTTGCCTGCTCTGGAGACGGTTCTTTTTAAAAGGTCAATTGAAAGGTCACCAATCGTAATGCTGCTGGATTCAACAAATCCTGTAGATCTTCTTATCAACGCCTGTATTCTAGCCAGAAGCTCTGAAAAAGCAAACGGTTTTATCATATAATCATCCCCACCTTTTTGTATGCCTCTTACTCTATCTCCTACAGATCGCTTGGCGCTCAGGATTAAAACAGGCGTATTGATAAGTTTTTTCCGGAGTGTCTCTACAATTTTAAGACCGTCAAGCATGGGCAGCATGATATCAATAATCATCACATCATATGGCTCTGTAAGTGCCATATGCAGTCCATCTTCTCCATTTATAGCATGGTCTACTGCGAATCCTTCTTGTTTTAACCCTTTTTCGATGAAAGAGGCTATTTCAATATCATCTTCTACAATAAGCAGTCGCATATAAAAGTCCTTTTTGGGGTAAATGCCTGAAACCGGACGATCTTAAGTTTCTATCTGTTCTGGTGTGCGTTTTTTGATGCTAACAAAAATATTTCAATCCCATGCTAAAACTATATAGAAGTGTTCCATATTGTCAATCTTTTGAGAAATACATTTCAAAAAGGTAATCTTGAAGAAAGTTTTCTGTAATGTTGTGGGTGTATGGTGAGTCTGGAATCAATAATTTTAAACGAAGAGATTAAGGACTATGAGATCATCCACTTTTATATTTGAGGCTTTTTCCCAGAGAAAAAAGAGCTATGCCATTTTCATCTTCATCTTTTCCATGATGCTTTTAGTCAGTTGTGAGAACAAGAAAAATTCCCCTGATCCTGAAATTGTTGCTACCTATGAAGGCGGCCAGATCACTCGCTCGGAGGTGAAAAATTACATTGACAAACTGGTCCAGGGGGTCAAACCGGATATGATGAATGAGATTCAAAATGAGGCGTTGTACAAACGCTTGATTCAAAGTTTGGCTGTGGATCAGATGGCCAAGGCAAAAATTAAGGAGAAGAAACTCGATCAAAAAGACAGTATCAAGCATGCCATGAAACACATATCAGAAGAGATAAACATTGATGAGATGCATTCTCGTGCCCATGACAGCAAAATCAAAGTTTCAGAGACAGACATTAAAATCTATTATGAAAAGAACAGAAAAGATTTTGAAGAAAGACCTTTTAATGAAGTCAAAGAGAATATTCGGGAAATTTTACAGGAAAAAGAAGAAACCCTGTATTTTAAAAATTATATGGAAGATCTGAAGAAAAATGCTGTGATTACCCGTGAAGATCGTTTGCTTGAGGTGCCTGTGCCAACAGAGAATGAGCTTATAATTTATTTTGAAGAAAATAGAAAAAATTATAATGCCCCTGAGAAATCATTCTCAGATGTAAAAGAACAACTATTAATCGAGTTAAGCGAGGTAAAGGAAGAGGAATGGTTTAAACTCAATAAGAACAGAACCCTTTTTACTATCCATGGGAAAAGACACACCGTTGGTGAATTTTATGAGGAATTCAAAGAGCTTCCATCCTATGAACAGGCAAAATATCAAACTTATGAGGCCAAGATAGAGCTGCTTGACAGGATAATCCAAAGGATGCTGATTGTGGAGGATACTGATGATCAGATGCTGGGTACGGAAACAAAAGACGAGGTGTCACATGCAAAAGAGGATATTTTAAGACAACTTCTCCATCAGGAGGAGGTAGACGACAAGCTGGAAGTAAAAGAGGAAGAAGTTATGGCCTATTATGAAAAACACAAAAAAGAGTTGATGAAGCCGCCGCAAGTGAAAATCAGTTATATTCGGATTGCCTCGGGCCAAGATGGGGAAGAAAAAAAAAGAGCTGAAGCAAAAATAACAGAAGCATATAAAAAAATATATCCTGGATTTTTTAAAACAGGCGTACCTTTTGAAGATGTTGTTTTAGAATATTCGGAAGATCCCGAAACTGCGAAAAATGGTGGAAAAATCGATAAATGGATAACTGAAGGGGAGAATATTATAGAAGAGATTCAATCTCACAGTTTTCATGAAAATGTGATGCGCTTAAAGAAAGATGAAATAGGGCCGCCCTTTCAGTTCAATGGCAGCTGGTACATTGTCAAAGTAAGGGAACGAAATGAACCTGAAATGATGTTATTTGAAGAGGTCCGGGAGTCTCTCAAGGCTGCTTTATACCAACAAAAACATGAAGAACAGTCATATGGTATGAGCGAGGCTTTGCTTGAGCAGGCCAACCTCGTCATTTATGATGATGTTATCAAATCAATGTTAAAACCAAATAAATAGGAGGTTTTTCAGTGTATATGAATAGAAAGGAAAAGGCACTTATTATAACCATTTGTGCTAATTTTTTGTTAATTGCACTAAAATTTATCCTGGCCGGCATGTCTGGAAGCCTGGCATTGAAAGCGGGTGCATGGCATTCTTTTTCAGACATATTCGTATCAGGAATCGTCCTGACCGGGCTTGTTTTGTCGCGGCGGGAGGATTTAACCCTGTCAAAAGGGATCAGCCGGATTGAAAATTTTGTATCGATTCTTGTCTCCTTTTTTATCCTTTATATTGGATATGAAATTTTTCAAGAAGTCATCAAAGGTGAAGAAAGAGCCCTCACCCAGGTGCCAATAGTCATTGCCGGAGCTGTCTTAACCATTGTTGTGAGTTATTTTATGGCTCGCTATAAAATATATGTCGGCAAGGAGACGAACTCACCAAGCCTAGTGGCAGATGGATATCATTCCATGATGGATATGTATAGTTCAGTCATTGTGGTG
Organism: Pseudomonadota bacterium; assembly: GCA_018816605.1. The sequence continues at coordinate 21,392 of JAHIVS010000693.1, read as the reverse complement.
ATCGGGCTAACCGGCTATTTGATCGGATTGAGAAATATGGACAAGCTAGCAGCTGTAGTCATTGTAATCCTAATTGGTTTGGCTGCCATTGAAATTTTCACAAGCTCCCTCAAAGCATTGCGAAAAGGGGGGCTCCCGAATACAGTTCATAGAAATCTGCATATAGAAACCATGGGAAAGTATGGGAAGTTTGTTAAAACGTTTGGAATTCCATTGTTGATAATGAGTTATTTTGCTTCTGGAATTTATTCTGTTCAATGGAACCAGGTTGGTGTTGAAAAGCGCTTTGGCAAACCCGTTGAGACAGATGTTGCCCCGGGTATCCATTACCGCCTTCCCTGGCCGATAGGACAGGTGGATCTTGTAAATACGGCTAATATTGAAACGGTTGAAACCAATCCTGTTTTAATGCTGACCGGTGATGAAAACCTGGTTGAGATCAACACATCAGCTCATTATGTTATAAAAAATGCGATTGATTATACTTACCGGATAAAAAATCCAGATGAACTGGTACGATATGCAGTTGAATCATCAGTACGGCAAATCGTGAGTCAGGTCGGAGTTGATTTTCTTCTTACCACCGGTAAAACAGATGTCCTTGAACAAGCAAAAAAACAGATACAAGAGATATTGGATAAGGCCCTGTCCGGAATCAGGCTGGTCAATCTTCAACTCCTACAGGCGATCCCTCCCCAAGAAGTCATAAGCGCCTTTCAAGAAGTTGCCAGTGCCTGGGAGGACAGGGCCACCTACCTGAACGAAGCCATTGCCTATCAAAATGAAGTGGTCCCTGTTTCGCGGGGAAAAGCGGCTGAAATAATTGCTGAAGCGACAGGGTATAGAGAACAAAAAATGAATTATGCCGTTGGTGAAGCTCAAAATTTTCTTGATCGTTTGGAAGAATATAAAAAAGCCCCAAGTGTCACTAAAACTCGCATGTATTTAGAAAAATTGGAAGAGGTTTTGACAAAAACAGAAAAAATTATTGTTGATTCCCGAATTAAGATTGGGGATACGGATTTATGGCTTGTTAAAGGGCAGGATGCTGAAAAAATTTTAAAGGGAGTTCAATAAAATGAGCATAAGAAAAATAATAGTGATTGTCTTAGTGATTGTGGGTTTTGGTGCTGTTAACCTGATATTCTTTCAAGTTGATTTAACCGAATATGTTGTTGTTACCCAGTTTGGTAAACCGGTACGGGCGGTCACCGATCCTGGTTTAAATTGGAAACTGCCTGATCCGATCCAGAGCATTCAGCGATTTGATAACCGGCTGGCAGTTTTTTTGCCGAATAAAGCAGAGTTTTTGACCAAAGATAAAAAAAACATAGTAGTTGAATTCTACCCTGCCTGGAAAATAATCAAACCGGTTGAGTTTTTGAAAACCGTTAAAGATGTCCCTGGTGCACAAGCAAGATTAAGTGACATTGTATCTTCAGAACTTGGGGTCGCCTTTGGTAAATATGACCTTACCTCTTTGGTTACAATAGATAAAAATAATATGAAATTAATTGAAATGATGGACATCATAACCCGTAATGCCAATGACAAGGTAAAAGAATATGGAATCTCAGTGGTCGATGTCAGGGTTAAGGTCTTGAGTTTTCCAGAGAAAAATATGCTGAGCGTATTCCAAAGAATGAGAGCAGAAAGGGAAAAGATCGCCCGGAAATATAGGTCAGAAGGCACTGAAGAGGCATCAAAGATAAGGGCTCAAGCTGATAAAGAAAAAACAATTATACTTTCAAAAGCATATGAAACTGAACAAAAACTTAAAGGAGAAGGTGATGCCCAGGCCATCAGAATTTATGCTGATGCCTTTCAAAAAGATCCGGAATTTTATGAGTTTTTACGGTCTCTTCAAGCATATGAAAAATTCATTGACAATAAAACCACTGCTATTTTACCGACAGATGCTGATATCCTTAAATATTTTGCAAGTCCAAAAAAATAGTCCATCTGTATTAAGGAGGATAGTAAAATCATGGAAGAAGAAAAAGATTTACCAGGAAAGGTTAGTGATCTTCCAAATGAACACAAGGAAACTATTAAATTTGGAGAATTTGTTTTTACCTTGATGCAAAAAAGTAGAGAGACTCTTTCAGGGGTTGGTCAAATTTTAAAAACCATACCAGGGTTTTTTACTCAAACATCTCAAACAGATGCAAAAGAGAATAGTGCAGCAACTGATATCCGTCAGGCTTTTTCCCACTTGAATCTAAAAGTATTGGGCCTTTCCCTGGCTGGGTTGCTGATTCTTTTTTATTTTCTTACCGGGCTTTATATTGTCAATCCCGGAGAAATAGCCGTGGTGAAACTGTTCGGGAAAATAACAAATACCAGTGTTGGTGAAGGAATTCATTATCGTCTTCCCTGGCCAATTGCAAAATCAGATATTGTTAATGTATCCACCATTCGTCGAGAGGGTATTGGGATAATGCTGCCGGAGCATAAATCCATTCACTCTTCACCGGAAATTGTCCAGTTTCTTACTGGAGACGAAAACATCATAGATATCCAGGCTGTGGCACAATATCGCATCAAAGATGCCCAAGCGTATCTATATAATGTGAACTACCCCTCATATCTTCTGGTAAATGAGATAATCCGAAGTGCAATTACAGAAATTGGGGGCAGTATGAAAGTGGATGAAATTTTGACGGTTGGAAAAGAGCATTTGCAAAGCTTGATCCGAGCGAAAACTCAAGAAATATTGGATAAATACCAACAAGGGCTGGAACTTGTAGGGATCACACTTAACAAAGTATATCCGCCACAAGATGTGGCTGAAGCCTTCAGGGATGTTTCCAATGCAAAGCAGGATAAGGAAAAAACAATAAATGAAGCTTTAGGCTACCAAAATACGGTAATTCCACAGGCTCGTGGTGAGGCAAACAGACAATTTAGAAATGCAGAAGCGTATAAAGAAGATGTCATGAACCGGGCAGGAGGAGAAGCAGTCAGGTTTGAGAAAATGTTAACTGAGTATGAAAAAGATAAAAAAATGTATCCGGAAAATGAAACCCGATATCGGCTGCATCTGGAAACCATGGAAAAAGTAATGGGCCGTGTAAAAAAATACATGGTTAATGTTGAAGACGGCCAAAAAGTAAACCTCAAATTTTTTGAGGGTGAATAGATTCATATACAATTGGATTCATTGAAAACAAATAAAGAGATGAGAGGTCTACACATGAAAATAACAGCAGCCACTGATACAAGAACATTTACAGATAAATTTATTATTTCGGCAGCAACTTTATTCTTGATATTGGTTTTGTCGAGCTTCTTTTGGATACCCCGTGCAATAGCCAAATCAACCATAGCACCGACCATACCCGAAAGCTTCAGCAGTCTTGCCAAAGAAGCAAGTCCTGCAGTGATAAATATTCGAACCGTCAAAACCATACAGGGAGGAGGTCCTGTTTTCCGCCATTTTTTTAATGGCCCCAACCAAGAAAATGACCCAAGAAATGAATTTTATAACCGATTTTATAATGGAGGCCCCCAAAGGGAATTTAAGCAACCAAGCCTGGGATCAGGGTTTATCATTGATAAAAAAGGTTATATTGTAACCAACAATCATGTTGTGGATAATGCCGATGAAATCCGGGTGACGATGAATGATGGAAAAGAGTTTGAAGCCAGAATTCTTGGGCGAGATCCCAAAACAGACCTTGCTCTTATCAAAATAGAAACCGAAACAGACCTGCCGACGATTGAATTTGGAGACTCTGACCTGCTTGATGTGGGTCAATGGGTCGTCGCTATTGGCAGCCCCTTCGGTTTGGAACATACGGTTACTGCGGGGATTGTGAGTGCGAAAGGGCGCGTTCTGGGCTCCGGGCCTTATGATGATTTTATTCAAACCGATGCGTCCATTAATCCTGGGAACAGCGGAGGGCCGTTGCTAAATATGGCAGGTGAGGTTGTTGGGATTAATACAGCCATTATACGGGACGGTCAGGGAATTGGATTTGCTATTCCTGTTAATCTTGCAAAAAAAATTATTGGGCAACTAAAAGATAGTGGTGAGGTTACCAGGGGGTGGCTTGGTGTCGTAATTCAGGATCTTAATGAAGATATGGCCAAATATTATGGTGTTAACGGGGTCAAAGGAGCACTTGTCACAGACCTAGTTAAGGGAGACCCTGCTGATCAAGCAGGCATTGAGCCTAACGATATTATTATTGAGGTTGATGGTATAAAAATTGAAACCAGTCGAGACCTTACAAGAGAAATTGCCGGTATTGATGTTGGTAAAAAAATTGAACTTTTAGTGCTGCGTGGGGGGAATGAAAAGAATCTCACAGTACAGATAGCTAAAAGGAATGATTCGGTTGTGTCTGAATCAGGAATAGACTGGATTGGAATTGAAATCGTTGAGATAACGAAAGAAGATGCCAGCAAATATGACATGATAGAAAAAGAAGGTGTTTTGGTCAATAAAATTCAAGAAGACAGTAAAGCAGAGGTCGCCGGAATGTGGCCGGGTGATATTATTAAAGAGATTAATAATCACCCAATCAACACAACAATGGAATACTACAAGGCCGTTAACAGTATCAAAAAAGATGAATCTCTCCGGATGCTTATCAAACGTAGGAACAAGATGTTGATGGTCTTCGAGATAAAAAAATAGACTTTCTGAAAAAAGGAAACTTATCATGATTTATATTTATATTTGTAAAAAATGCTTTTATTCATTTGAAAAACTGTATCCGAGCCAACAAAATTGCCAGATCGAGTGTCCGAAGTGTGGGTGTGATAATTTGGAAACCCAACAATCCAAAACACTTTCTAATCATATTAAAGATTATTTCCTGACAGATCGTTCTTAAGGAATAAATACAAAAGGTGTACTTATGCATGGAAAATCAACGAACTTAGCCAGCAAGCCCTCTGAACAAACATTCAAAATGGCACCTGATAACCATTCCGGCTGTGGCTGTGGTCATGGACATACCCATGGCCACAGCACCTCGGAGAATGAATTAAGTTTAACCAAACAGATCATGAAATTAGGGCCCGGGTGCGGGATTTATGTTGCAGCCCTGGTTCTTGATTTGCCTGTTTGGATAAGTTTTATTTTGTTTTTTGCAAGCTATCTTTTAATTGCTTGGGATGTGCTTCTTTCCGCCATAAAAAACATCCTACGCGGCCAGATATTCGATGAATTTTTTTTGATGACCATTGCCACATTGGGGGCATTTGCAATCAAAGAATTCCCTGAAGCCGTGGCTGTGATGTTGTTTTTTAAAGTGGGTGAAATGTTTCAGGATTTTGCATTAAATCGATCCCGTCGATCCATCAAGTCTTTGCTTGAGATCCGACCGGATTATGCGAATATTAAATCGGGCAGTGATTCTAAACGCGTTGATCCGGATGAAGTAAACATTGGAGACATCATTATTGTAAAACCTGGTGAGCGAGTCCCATTAGATGGTGTTGTGGTGCTGGGCAACTCTATGTTGGACACCTCGGCCCTGACTGGAGAATCAGTCCCCCGGAGCATAAAAAAAGATGAAGAAGTGCTTTCCGGAATGATCAATAAAACAGGGCTACTAACTGTCCGGGTAACTAAAAAATTTAGCGACTCTACCATATCAAAGATTCTTGATCTAGTTGAAAATGCATCTGAAAAGAAAGCATCCACTGAAAAATTCATTACCAAATTTGCTAAATATTATACGCCTACAGTTGTATTCGGAGCCGTTCTCATCGCTATCGTGCCGGTCATGCTCTACAACATCCAGGCATTAACACCGTTATTTGCACACCAGGAGACACTTTCAGAATGGATTTATAAAGCGCTCATCTTTTTGGTCATTTCCTGTCCGTGTGCCCTTGTAATATCCATACCATTGGGCTTTTTTGGGGGGATCGGGGCTGCATCGAAACAGGGCATTCTAGTAAAAGGTTCAAATTTTCTTGAAGGCCTCAATCATCTTGGGACAATTATTTGGGATAAAACAGGAACATTGACCAAAGGTGTTTTTAGTTTGACCTCTATTGTTACCTGCAATGGATATTCGGAAAAAGAGGTTCTGGAGTTGGCAGCCTATGCTGAAAGCCATTCCACGCACCCGATTGCTCAGTTTATTCTCCAGGCGTTTCCAGGAAAAATTGATGAAGGCCATATCGAGGATTATCAGGAGATTGCGGGTCATGGAATAAAAGCAAGAATAAAAGGCCGCAACGTGTTGGTGGGAAATGAAAGAATTCTTGAATTAGAACAGATTACACATACCGGTGCAGATGTGAACGGAACAATTGTGCATGTGGCAATTGATTCCGTTTACGCAGGTTATATAGTGCTATCCGACGAAATAAAGCATGATTCAGAACAAGCGATTAAAGCATTAAAAAAATCCGGAATAACGCGGCAAATAATGCTTACCGGTGATGCTGAAAAAGTAGGGAAGTCCGTAGCCCAGAAACTGGGTATAGAAGAATATTATGCAGATCTTTTACCACAGCAGAAGGTGGAAAAACTTGAAAAAGTATTAATGGAAAACAAAAATTCAAAAAAGTTGACCGCCTTTGTCGGGGACGGAATTAATGACGCTCCGGCACTGATACGGTCAGATATCGGGATTGCAATGGGGGCCTTAGGATCTGATGCAGCCATAGATGCTGCAGATATCGTTTTGATGAGTGATGATCCGTCAAAAATCCCATTGGCTGTTTCGATTGCACGTAAAACCAAAGTTGTCGTCTGGCAAAATATAGTGTTTGCTTTGGGAGTAAAGGGCGCATTCCTTACCCTGGGCGCATTTGGGTTCGTCACGATGTGGGAGGCAGTCTTTGCGGATGTGGGTGTGGCATTGCTTGCGATATTGAATTCGTCTAGAATTTTAAAATAAATTTATATTAAGGAGGTATTTTTTTAATGAGACAATTTTTAAAACTGCTTTTGGTCTTTTGCAGTATTTTTATTTTATGCAATGTAGTGGTTGCGGAAGAAAAGACGACTCAAAACAAACCCAGTGCAGTTATATCTAATCCTGATTATCAATTTTCGCCTGTCCTTGACGGCACAGAGGTTACTCATGAATTTGTCGTAAAAAACAAGGGGGATGCTCTTTTAAAAATTGAAAAAGTAGAAACCACCTGAGGGTGCACAGCCGCTTCTTATCCGAAGCAAATTCCTTCCGGTGAAGAAGGAAAAATTTATATAAAAGTTAAAACTGATGGTTCAGGCGGTAAATTGCTTAAGAAAAAAATCACCGTACTGACCAATGATGAAATGAATCCCAAAATACATTTGACGATTGCAGGGAACGTAACAAAATTTGTTACAATTATCCCGGAAAGAATTAGTTTGGTCGGCATTGAAGGGCAGGAGCTTCAAATGACAGCAAAGATAATACCTGAAGAAGAATACCCATTCAAAATTCTGGATATCCTTGCAGTTGAAAAATCAAATTTCAGCTATCAACTCAAGAAAATAAACACATCTGATAAAACAGAATATGAAATTGAATTTAAGAATTTAAAGAAAGATAAGGGATACTACAATGAAGAGATCGAACTGGTGACAGACAGCAAAATCAAGCCCAAGATCACATTAAATATCAATGGCCTTATTCGGGAGAAACCTAAAGCTGATTAGCTAAGTCAGATTCTATCTGTTTGAAGTGAGTTTCTTTAAAAAAGGGGGAATTATTATATGATAATTCCCCCCATTACACGTTATAGGATTTGATAATGAAGAAAAACCTTGTTTTTAAACTGACACTTTATCTTTTTATATTTATGACGGGATTTATCGGCCTGAACACCGAAGCCATGGCCATTGATGAGATAAAATGGAACAAATATGATGAAGGGTTGTCGCAGGCCAGGAAACAGAACAAAAAAATTTTATTATATTTTCATGCGGATTGGTGCAAGTACTGCAAACTGTTGGAAAAAACAACTTTTAAAAATCAAAAAGTGGTTACCTACTTAAATGATAATTATATTAATATTTCCGCAAATTCCGACATTGAAAAAAAACTTGCCAAAAAATTCGGTGTTCGAGGCGTGCCTGCATTCTTCTTTTTAGGATCTGATTCCAATAAGATTGATGGAATATCGGGATATGTTGAACCGGAAATCTTTCTAAAAATGATTAAATTTATCCATACTGACAGCTATCAAAAAATGTCCTTTTCTGACTACGCCAAGACAATTTAATTGTAGTTTATGGAACTTTTTTTAAGCCATGGGAGTCCATGTTAGTGAATGCTTGAATAAATCCACCATGGGTGGTCACATCCGGGAACAAATATTCCTTGTGAAAAATTCAATTAAAGTATTATTGTTTTTTACTATTGCTCTAATTTTATGGCAAATTATTGATCAAAGATTTTTTACAAATGAAATTTTGATTGATTCACAACAGATAAACCAGACCTTCTGCCCTATACGAAAGCAGCCCGCAACTATTTCTAAAAAAAACATTAAGGCCGAGTTGGGTTTAACCAATTACGGACGTCCTATAAAATTTTTCACGCAGAAATATACAAGAGGCAATGGTGGTACCGTTACAGATAAAATCACCGGTCTTATGTGGCAACAATCAGGCTCAAACGATCTTATGCCTTATACCGGCGTAAAAAAATACATTGAAAAATTGAATGAAGATAAAATTGCCGGGCACAATGACTGGCGGATGCCAACATTGCATGAACTTATAACCATTTTAAGCCAGGAACAAAGTGCGAACAGTCTGTATATCCATCCTGATTTTAATTCAAAACAAAAATGGGTGTGGAGTTCGGATAGTGCAACTGATGGTGCGAGGTGGCTGGTTGATTTCTTTGAGGGAACTATTTTCTGGGGAGACAATAATCTTGTGAGTTTTGTGCGGGCAGTTAGGTGTAATCATTAAATATAGTTAAAGAAATGGACAATGCCGATTCAAAACTGGTCTTTGACGATTTCTCAATTGGCCATTTCTTTTGAAGGTAGACTTGATAAAGGGTTGAAAATTTGAGATATATTTGCTGCTTGTAGCTGGTTATTATAAATGTGCGACATGATTAACATTGTATTGATGATGATTTGATTGGTCTGTCCACGGCAATCGAAATATTATTCTCATAATCATTTTAGATTAGGTATTAAAACAACACTAAGAATGGAAACCTTAACAATTGCAAAATCCATATTCTATTTTTTAATTGCAGGCTTGTTTGAAATAGGAGGAGGGTATCTGATCTGGCTTTGGATACGGGAAGGAAAACCATTAAGTTATGCAATCATCGGGGCAATTGTACTGATTGCCTACGGTATCATTCCTACATTACAGCCAGCTAATTTTGGTCGAGTTTATGCTGCTTATGGTGGTGTTTTTATTGTCTTATCCATTATATGGGGATGGGGAATAGATGGCATCAAACCAGATAAATTTGATTTGATCGGTGGTTTTATTGCATTAATTGGAGTTACAGTAATAATGTATTGGCCGAGGAGCTAAAAAATGATTTGTTTTGTCGCTCAGAGCGATTTTGTTTTATGGTGGACCCGCTCCAGCGGAAGCCAACCCCTTCCGACGAGCAGTGTTTGTTGCGCCCATTCTCAGGGCCTGACTTCCACTTCCGCTAATCGGCCAGGCAACTTGTAATGCTTAACCGATGACACAGAATTTTGAAAACTCCCTTTGCCGATTCACTGTCATCACACCCCAGACATTGGTCAAGTATATTTTTTAAAGGGTGTTTATACGATTGTTCTGGACTTTTTTACCACCCGTCCCAATCTGGATCCGTTTGACAATTCCAAACTTTTACCACGTCCGTCTTTTGACAATCACACCTCGTGGGCATTTCCACTGGTTTGAATGGGGGGTGAGCATATCCGATTGTCCAGTTTTTATACACTGGATACCACTCTGGATAAAAATGATACTCTCCCATGGCATCCTTCATCATCATCTTGCTTCATTGCTCCTGTTCTCTTTTTTCAAAAGAAACCACAGGAACGCGACCCTCACCAAAGCAATGGAATTGAACGAGTTGTCTGAGAATCTATAGAAAATGGTAAACCAATTCAAAATTTAAATAATATACCTAAAAACAAACTTGACCCCAAAGTAATTGTTTGCCCATACTAAAAATTTTTTATGACAATAGTGATATTGTCAGAACCGCCCATTTTTAATGACTCTTCAATCAATTGCCTGCCTGCCTCGTGAATTGAGTTTATTGCCATAATGGATTCTATTTGAGAGTCAGGCAGATGCTTTGTAAGGCCATCTGTGCATAGAAGTAATCGATCATTTTTCTTGATTTGAAAAATACCGCAATCCGATTCACTGTCATCACACCCCAGACATTGGTCAAGCATATTTTTTAAAGGATGTTTATATGCTTGTTCCGGGCTAAGAGTTCCGTCATCAATAAGGTCTTGAATAAAAGTATGATCTTTTGTGATCTGCTTAATTTTTTTATTGCGCAACAGGTATAGTCTGCTATCACCAATGTGAATCCAAAAGACTTTACTTTGATATACAGCAGCCGCAGTTGCTGTCGTACCCATGCCCTCAAGTTTTGGATTTTCTTGGATTTTTTGGAGTATCTTTTTTTCTGCTGTTAAAAGGACTGTTTTTAGATCTGTTTCCAGGTCTGTTTTAGAAAAAACATGTTCCTGGAATGTATCTATAACTATCTGTGCAGCTATTTCTCCACCAGGAAGGCCCCCCATTCCGTCAGCTACGGCAAGGATACTGATCTCTGAAACTATTTTTATTAGATATCTGTCTTCATTGCTTTTTCGTTTGCAACCAGTGTGGCTTTTCCCCCAAGCTCCGTTGTTCTCAACAGTCATATTATTTTTCTCCAGATAGATTTAAAACGGTTCTAAAACCGACGCTGGAAAAGGCTTCCCAATGTTGGCGTTCAAGATAAGCTTCATTGTGATCCAATTCACCGACGCCGCCGTGAACATGAAATTTTGGAGTGCCATCTGGAGAGATAGTCATCGTCCATTCATTCACATTTTGCTCAAGTCCCTGAATGCCGGCATTGTTGACTGTGGTTTCGATAACTGATTGAATGCCAAATTCCGGAGGATCGCTTAAGGGCTCAGGTTCGGGGTTTTGGCCCTGCATCATCCACATTCCATTCCACTCTCTTTTTTTAGGTTGGGAGGGAGGAGACGTATCTATCAGTGAAGTTGGGTCATGACCGGCTTGAACGGCAAGCCACCACTGCGCCATCAAGGGCAGAGACCTTCCGTAAAACCGTGCATATGCAATTGCTCCGACAGGTGTAACCCGTACGACTGGTTTTGCAACAGCATCAGATTTAACTCTAAAAATCCCGTCTTTGTATGTAATAGGTTCATAGCCTTCCTTTACCTCTCCAAGCAGGAGTAACAATTGCCCGTTCCGCAAAACAGATTTTTCTTTCACTTCTATCCCATCAACCTCATTAAGGAACTGGACATATAAATGGTTCGTGATTTTGGTCTGATCCATATACAATGTTTTTACTGATACGGTTTTTTTGACCTGTTTTCCTTCCGATACCATGGGATCATCAATGGACATGGAGACATCTGCTCCTTTTAACAATATCATCATCATGCCATCGCTGGCTAAAAACTCGGCAGGAAGGTTGTCCATTTTATCGGTGCCAGGAGATGATGTTGGCTGGGGGGTTTTAACGTTAAATTCCGACAAGTTTAGAGGATTTGTTACCTCTTGTTGGCTTATGATATGATTTCCTTCAAGCGATGGTTTTATTTTTCCTGAATTATGGTGCGTTATCCATACACCAGCAATAACGACTATAACAGCAGTACTTATGACAAATAACTTTTTCCAATATTTATGGCCTCGGCCTGTTGGTGATTTCCCCTTCCCATCAGAATCCATAACAAGCTCTTCCAATGCAGTATGGAGAGTTTTAACAGAAGGCGTTCTCTGATTTCGATTTTTGGCTGTGGCTTGTTGTATTATTGTATCAAGGGTTTTAAAAAAAATGGTTTGCGGGTTATCCAAAGCAGCACTGTGAAAGGGTTTATCCCGCCCTTTTTTCATTTTGCCTTCAACAACCTCATAAAGTATTTTACCAAGGGCATATACGTCAACGCGTACGTCTGTCAGGGCCAGGTCGACAAATTGTTCTTCCGGCATATAGGTTATTGTCCCCAACATATGATGGTCCTGGGTCACATTGTTTAAGTGATACCCCCCTGCAATTCCAAAATCCATAATCTTGGGAAGTTCATCATCAACAAGAACATTCTCAGGCTTCATATCCCGATGCACCACCCCTTTATCATGCACGGCTTTCATACCATCAAGGATTGGGAAAAAGTATTTTTTAAGCCAGGTTCTCACTTTGTTTTCGTCATGTCCAAAGCCTTTTTCCGGCATTTTTTGGCGCAAAGTCAGGCCTGGAATATATTCCATAACAATATAATCCATTTTCATGCCATTTATTTCAAGCTGATCAAAATCGAATACCTGGAGAATGTTCGGGTGCTGCATTCTGGCCATCACCTGCACTTCCCGGTGAAAGCGCATAGTTTCGGAGGAGATTTCTTCTTCATCACCATCAAGACTTTTAATGAATTCTTCGGACATGATTTTCAGTGCTACCTGGCGATCTAAATTTAGCTGTTTAGCCAAATAAACCTCTCCTTTACCGCCTTTAGCAATGAAGTTCTGTATCTCCCACTTACCGTTGATAATCATTTCCTCTTCCAACAAATAAGTGGTACTTGAAGAATTTGCTGTGTCGTGGGTCATCTTAATCCTATCATTTGTAATATTTCGATCATTTTTTAATAAAGCTATTTTGAATTACCAGCGAACTGTTTCGTATCAACAAACCAATGCCTTAAAACGATCTACCGACCTGCGAATTGAACCTTGCCGGTCTGTTTGTCCACCAATAGTCGTCGAATAGCTTTGCCATCGGTTTGGACGATTCTGGCGACGTAATAGCGGCCTTTATTTTCAAGAGGTTCGATGTTGTAATCTTCCACCATCTGGCTGTCCATCTCCTCTTCTATGATGATTCGGGCTGTGCCAGTGCTCATACCGTCGAAAAGCTCTTGAATGGATAGCCGGTCATCATCGGTTATTGCACCAGTTTCTGATGCTGTTCTGTCCCCATCACCATCCTCGTAGGCCTTCTGAATGAATTCGAGTATTTTCTGCTTGGGCTTCATTGTATTTTTCCTTTTTCGATATACTGTCCTTGATGACCAAGTTTTTTTAGGTAAGGTCAAACTATCTAATTTGTGCTGAGAATTTCTTTTTTGTTTTGATATTCCTCTTCACTGATCTCGCCTTTGGCAAACTTCATCTTCAAAATCATGAGAGAATCATTTTTATCAAGGTTTCCTGAGCTGTTGCCTTGATTTGCCTTGAGCAATTTAAATATCAGGACTGCTATAATGGTAATGATAAGCCCTGTAATGGCAAAGCCTATAATTCCTCCACCAAAAAACCAATGCCCGTAGCCTGCCCCATAGCCTACCCCATTGTAGTCACAATTCCACATTTTTTGCACTCCTTTCTTTTATGTATAATTGATATGGATGTAACAGTGGAAGAATAATTTTTTCACTGTTACATCCTGTCAATAATCATAGACTACCAGCATCCGGCAAAGTTATGGTTGTGGCCTGTAATACCGCAACCCCAACCCTGGCCGTATCCCATTCCGCCTATGCCGGAGACATTATACTGCTGGGCTTTTACCCTGAGTTCATTTTCGGATTTGCTGATCTGCTCAGACAATGCCCTGGCTCTTTTGGCGTCAGGGTTGGTGTTTGCCATCAGTGCATTTAACTCTGCCCTGTCCGCTGATATGGAGTCTCTCAGAGCCTGGGTATCATTCTCAAAGGACTGATAGGCCCCGTTGTTGTTTCCGGTTTGGTTATGCTCGTTTCCATACATTCCACCACCGTACCTCCCTCCGCACCCCCAGGCATACGCACTGGCTGCAAGAAAACCAACTATCAGAACGATTGATATTGTAGTAATAATTTTTTTCATGATAAATTCCTCTTTGTTTGAGTTAATAAAAGGCTTTCGCCGTTAGTTTCCTTTACTGCAATGGGTGTGCCATTCATTGAATGAAATGACATAACTCTCTGAAACAATTACAATATTAATATTTTTTTACATAAAATAATTAAAAACACTTCATAAAAATTGCATATGGCGGTTAATATTTAGACGATAGCCTTAAGGCGAATCGATTAATTTTTAACCGCTTTCTCGGATTAGTGTTTATCATAAAAGCTTTAAATAATACCCAAGGCTTGAAAATAGGTATTCTGCTGCAAGATAGGTCTGCTTCACTATTCTTGCTGAGGGTGGTTGGTGTGATAACTGACAATGTGTTTGAGAAGGTGCAGGTTTTTATTGCCGGCAGAAAGGATGAGAGAAAACTCACTCATCATATTAGGAGGGGAAAGAGGAGATAAAGGTTGTTCCCTTTAAACCAATAGAGGTTCTTAACCTATATCTTTGAGTTGTTGAGAATAAAACTCAAATTTCTTGCTTGGCGTGGGAAACTCGCTAACCGTGTGCTTTTCATATATCATCACCTGTTAAGGTGTCACAATAGGTGCATTACAGTTTTCCTCGTGATTTATTCATCTTTTCCGACCGGAAGCTAAAACCAAGTCACAGCTTAACAATTTAAAAGCACGAAAAATTGATTCTCGATAATTGTCACAATTTTTGGCCAGGTATTTCCAGGGCGTGTGGGAACTGACATCAATCTTCCAACTCCCTGCCCCTATAAGATTTATGATGGCTCCTGATAGAGATCCTTTTTTACAAAACACGTCCATGGTAACAAACCGTGTACCAGGAGGTACTGCTGAAAACAGATTCTTCCAGAAAGATTCCCAACCCGGCATGCCTCCAGGACCTAAGGTTATCAAAACTTTCGGTACAGTTTCAGTTGGTATCGTTTTCAAAAAAAAATCACATCCAACCATGCGCAGATCTTTTTCGATAAGCCTTACCGATGAAGGATTTTCAATTACAGAAATAGTTTCCCTTGCTTTTGAAAGCATACCTGAAGAACCATCAATTCCAACAATTATTCCATTTTGTCCTATTTGGGAACAGATCTCCTTAAAATTGACTCCTGTCCCGCAGAAGAGATCAAGAACCACATCTCCTTTTTTTAGCTCCAATTCATCGATGGCTTTTTTTCTTATTTTTGTATAAGGATAATCATTTGTGAATGTATAAACTTTTGAAAACAGATTATACCAATTTAAGGCTCTCCTTGATTTCAAAATATTTTCCCTTCATTAATTCAGCTGCTATAAATTCAAAGGCCGATAACGTATTAATGTGAATGAGCATGTTCTGTCTGATGCCGATAGTTAGTTATCAAATTAAATACGATCAGCCCGGTAAGAATTACCGCTGCAACAAGTTGCACGCTTTCTGGAAAAATTTCCGAAGCTTGACCAACGATTGCACTGGCTTGTATTCCCATCAGGTCATACACAATGTCCACTAAAAAACCCATTAAGAGGGAAGTGGCAGAAATCATTGACAAATAAATAAAAAGTGCCCGAGTGTTAAATATGTTTTTAACGAGATTGATGGTTGCTGCATTGGTGGCTGGTCCTGCAAGTAAAAAGACCAGGGCAGCTCCCGGGTTCAACCCTTTTAATATCAAGGCTGCTGCAATAGGTGTAGAAGAAGTTGCACAGACATACATGGGTATTCCGGCGATCAGCATCACTATCATAGATAAAAATCTGTGATCATTGGCCCACACAGTCAGATCTTCCGGAAAATAAAATGTTATAATCCCTGCAATGAAAATACCGACCAAAAAAGGTTTGGCAATATCTGTCAGCAGCTCACCATAAGCGTATTTAATACCGTCGATTAGTCTGTGGAGCAAGGATTCTTTTTTGGGTTGTGCTACTGCACAACTGTTTTGTGTGCAGCCTCAACCGCCTGCTTCTTTAACCTGTGTCTTGACAATGGGTGCATCCTCTGTGCCAAAGTAATTTTGAACGATCCCTGTTGATACTGCAGTAATAAAAGCAGCAACTGGACGAATTACAGTCAAAATGGGATCTAACATAGCCCAGGAGACTGCGATGGAATCCACTCCTGATTCTGGGGTGGCGATCATAAACGATAAGGCAGCGCCGCTATTAGCTCCTTGTTTTTTAAGACTCGTAGCCACAGGAACAACACCACAAGAACAAAGAGGGATCGGTATCCCAAACAATGCCGATAGAATTACTGGCTTGATTTTACCGGTTCCAAGGTATTGTTTAATTTTATCTGCCTTAAAAAAAACGTAGAGTAGTCCCGCGACAAAAAAGCCGAACAGCATATATATTGCAACATCAAGATATAGATACCAAGATTCTTTTAATATTTCATAAACGATTGTCATAATAATTTTTTCCTTATTTAGCATGAGTGATATGATCCAGGCTCATTTTGATCAATGAGACAACATGGTCATCATCAATAGAGTAGTAGATTATTTTACCTTCTCTGCGATTTTTTAAAATTTTCATTGTTCTAAGTATCCTGAGTTGATGCGAAATAGCGGAATCACTCAGGTTACAAAGAACTGCGATATCACAAACACAATGTTCCTGTTTCAATAGTGCAAGAACAATTTTTAGTCGTGTTGGATCGCTTAACGCTTTGAATATATCCACCATCTGGTTGATGCTTTCAACTGGCGGAATAGTCTTTAAAGTCTCCAGAACCTTTTTTTCATTTATACATTTGTCGCCACAAATATCCATTTAACATCTCCTCATATGAACAACTGTTCATATATGATAGTGTTCAGATTTATATTTGTCAATGATTATTCAACGAATTTGTTAATTAAGAATTTTTTTTAGTGAGTCATAGTATTCAAAATAAGTAGTTCAATATTTCTTATTTTATGGAATTTTAAATTACGAATTGAGCGACAGCTATGTCTATTATGAAATCGTTTTTACAGAATTTTTAGGGAGACTATTTGAAGAAAATATAGACAGTGCAGATTTGTTGGCCGTTATCCGGTTTTATACCATTAGTCTACATGAGGTTTTTTTTGATCTTTGTAGCAAAAGTTACAGACAAAATTGATGTCTTGCCTATATAAATCATGATATGTATAAAATCATCAATGATTATCATAGAAAGGGAAAAGAATGACTTGCTTATGTCAACAAATGGCTGGTGATAAAATTGAACTATCTCCAACCTGTATCGGTAATCACTGGATATTTAAAAATCTCGACCCTGCTGAGATAAAAGCCCTAAGCCATGAGGCCTTGAGGAAAAAAACGATCAAAGGTCAATCCTTATTCTTACAGGGAGATTCTGCAGATGAAATGTTTTTAATCAAGGGTGGGCGTATTAAACTTTCCAAAATTCTTGAAGATGGTACGGAATTGATGCTTGATATACGAAAAGCCGGTGACTTCGTCGGAGAGAATATGTTCTCTGAAGAAGGCCTGTATCCTGTCAGCGCAGTTTGTCTTGAAGATACACTTACATGCGGTTTCAGCCGAAACCAATTTGAAGAATTGGTGCTTAAGCATCCCAAGGTTGGTCTCCAGATTATTAAAACCATGAGTGAAAGAATTTCCAGCCTCACTGATCGTGTGGGCAGTCTTGCTGTTGCAAATATTGAAGATCGTCTCTACCGGGTACTCAGCAATGTTGCAAAAGAGCATGGTGCCCAAAGCTCCCGGGGTGTAGTGATTCAGTTTCCCTTGACCCATGAGGATCTTGGTTTTTTAACCGGTGCCCATAGAGTTAGTATTACCCGTGCCATGAAGGCGCTTAAAAAAGCAGGGAAAATTATTCTTGAAGATAGACTGCTCATTTTGCCTGCTTTAAAAATCGCTTGATATTTATTTGACCGTTTAAATCGTCATTAGATCGGTTAACCCATTCGATTGCTTTTTGTCATTTAACCATTTAATATCATATCTGTTTTTTGATTCTTTATTAAAACATAGCAAATTAATTTTATAATTGTAACAGCTGCTACAGAATGGTTCCCCTCGATGTCGTATAATGCAATTAAGTTCAAGAATAATTAAAAAAGGAGAATGCATCATGAAAGTATTAGTGACTTATTTCAGCCAAAGCGGAAACACAGAAAAAATAGCAACCGCCATCTGCGGAGAAGCAGCCCAGACGAATGAAGCCGAACTGAAAAAGCTTGAAGATATCACACCCGATGATATGGCTGGATACGATTTTATTTTCATTGGCGCACCGCTACACTCTGGCAGTCTGGCAGCACCGATAAAAGAATATTTAGGCGTTGTTAAGGCAGGTTCCGGCCAAAAGATGGCTGGTTTCATAACCCATTTTGCCCCTGCTTATCCGGAACAGGACATGGACGGATTTACAGAACCGATAAAAACTGCCTGCAAGGAAAAAGGGATTGAGTACAAAGGGTGTTTTGATTGTCAGGGTTTTTTAACTGAATCCTTACACGAGATGGTACAGAATAAAATGAATTTAACAGATGAGCAATGGGCGGATATGGTCAAACAGATGACTGGACGTCCCAACCAAGAAGATGAGGATAAAGCCAAAGAGTTTGCAAAAACAGTTTTAGTATAGATTTAGAACAACCCCACCCCAATCAGCTACAAGGAGAAGGAATAAATGAAAATTTTAGGCATTTCAGGCAGTCCGAGAAAAGAAGACAAATCAGGAACCCATGCATTGGTTACAACCGTATTGGAAAATACAGACATTGAATACAAAATGGTATCATTGAGAGGCAAAACCGTAAACGGATGCATTGCTTGTCTGGGGTGTGTAAAGGACAATATCTGTAAAGTTGATGATGATCTTACACCATTGCGCCAGGATATTCTTGAGGCAGATGCTTATGTTTTCGGTGCACCCAATTATTACTCGGGCATGAATGCCCTTACCCATGCATTCATGGAACGGTTCTATCAATTCAGACACCAGACAGCAGATCTGCTCTGGGGAAAACTGGCAGTGGCTGTGGGTGTGGGCGGAACAGCAGGACAGGCGCCTGCAGATGATATAGAAAAATTCTTCATGTACAATTTTATAGAAACCGTTGCAAAAGTCGATGGTCAGGGTGCAGCATCCTGTTACAGTTGCGGCCATGGTGAAACCTGTCAGGTAGGCATTCCTGCAATGCTGCATGGCGAAGGGGTAAAAATTACGCCGGAAATGATTCCCAATGTCAAAAAACAAGTCGATGTCATGGCATCGGCAGCAGCCGCAGGAAAAATGTTGGGCAAACGACTTAAAAATAATCACGACCGGATGAAAGTGGCTATGGGTGTGAAAGAAAAAATGATGTCTCTATTTGAGGAAAGTGCATAAATTTCAGTAGTGGTGACCGGTCTTTTTAGGGGCAAAAATAAATGATTGTGGGGTTCTGGTTTTCAGTACTTTTTTGTAGGGAATCAGAACCCCACAATGTGTCTATAATAAAACCCTGCGACTCTTTATATAAAGGGCGTTTAATTGGTTTTCCAGTGCTTAGGGGTGCTTGAAACCCGGCAGCGGCAATTTGTATTCAAATTGCTCTGTCCCATTTTCCTGAATTTTATGGTTTTGGGAAATAGGACTTGGGTCCACAATGTGTCTATGATTGGCCACTTATGTCGAAAATTCCAAACCATAACATTGTGTATGTTATTTAAACTATTTAACAGTGGTTGTCAGATCAGGTCACGATTTATATAACTCAATGGATAATTCTGCTTTTTTTTGTTCCTCTTTGAGTCTTTCCCAGGTCACCCTACCCTGGCAGTTAATTTTTTAAAGTTTTATTTATCCATTGGACTCCTGGTGAAAAATTACAACTAATATTGCATCCTCCAGGGGTGTAATTACTGCAACCGTAAAAAATATCACCATTTTGAGCGCAACGGGGTTTCATTGTCCCTTTTTTACATGTGTTGCATATCAATTCCGGAGTTTTTGCAATATTATTGTTTGGATGATACGCCATGGCCATCGGGATCACTCTTTTAGCCCCTGCTGCGTATAATACTCTACAAGCTTCTTTTAAAGTGGACCCGCTCGTTACAACATCATCCATCACATAAACAGTCTTTCCGGCTACGCCAGGCCCTGCAGAAAAGACACCCCTTACATTGCCCCTTCTTTGAGCATAACCCACACTTTTTTGAGAAGTATAATTCCTGGTGCACCGCAGAAGATTGGGGGAAATTCTACTTTTTGGAACCTCACCCTGGGTGATAATCGGGATAGCCTCCAGTTGTTCTGCTAATCGGTCATGCTCTCCAGGCTTTGGCGGAATTCTGGTGATCAACTCCGGACCGATCTTGGTGTGTACCGCGATCCCTGTTATCAAATGGCCCATGATCAGTGAAAATATTTTTTTTTGGCGGTCCATGTGGTCTTTAGAGTTGATGATGCGAATAGAAAGTGCATGCCGGTTATACCTGACATCTTTTGTGCTGAAGTAACGGCCGCCAGCAAAGATTGGCTCCCCTACCCTCTCGTTGTTGGGTAACTGGACAAACTGGTGAATGGGCTTATCGGGTTTATTGATAATTAAATTGCTTGGACTGGCCAAAACTTCACTAAGATAACCCATCTTTTTCCCAATAAAAATATCCTTGCAGTTTTGAGCTGAATAGGTAAGAAAATCTGGACCGATCTCATGGATACGGCCTAAATTCTGACCCGTCGTGTGCCAGCAAATTGTTCCCAGGTGACTATCCATTGCTTTTTTAATTGTATCAGAATCACCGGAAAAGAAAATCGTTTCGCAAGGAACAAAACCCAGTGTTCGGATCGCAGCGTTTATTTGCGGACCGACAGTTGAAAGCAGAGACTTTTTTTTCGGAGCAAAGCAGTTGCAAAGGGCAAGATACGGCTTTAGGCTTGCCCGAATCCTGTTCAAATCCTTGGGTATGTATTGACTTACAAATGAATACCGGTAGTGACTGGTGATAAACTTCAGGGCAGCAAGAATCTCTGGACCAATGCTAATCGTGGTTGTTGGGTTAATGTCTGCCATAAAAATGGAAGTGGTCGGCCTTGTACCATTAATGGAGATCAGAGTATCAAGAAAGATGATTACATTGGATATTTTATTTGTATTAACAAACATGCCGAGGCCACCTGGTTATTCAAAAAGCGTATTTTCCTTTCGGGCCCCTTTGTACTCAGGAATCCGGGCTAAAGCAGCAGGAACATCTTCGATGCTATCTAACACAAAGGCTCCTTTACGGACATACTTTTCTGGCCACGTCAGATCTTTATTTTCCATCAAGTTTTTTAATAGGAACAGATGCCGGCCCTGGTTAATGCACATCCTTGCCTGGATAAGAGTGCCTGAGGTCTCCCCTGCTTCGACAATAACGGAGGCAAGACTAATTCCGCTCAAGGTGTAGTTCCT